>CAXNEV010000007.1:0-21992 GCA_964200925.1 Candidatus Latescibacterota bacterium
AATCGGGCAGGTGCTGGTTGGTTTGCACCTGGTATTTTCCAATGGTGTGGGCAACCGGCGAAGACACATCTCCGATGCGTTCGAGGCGACCTTCGGCCATGACCGATTCATTGGCCCGGTTGAAAAGGCGGTATTTTAAAGAAGTGCTGCCGACGTTGGCGACGAGGATTTTCATGGGATTCCCCTAAATTGAGCGCAAAGAATAGACTGTGTCAGCAAGAGCGGGGTTTCACAATGGATTGCGAAATGGAATCACGCGGAAAATCTTCCTGTATCGCCTGTGTATTGACGGTGGGCATTGCAGGTATGGATATCCTGTAAAGATGTGATAAAACCATTAGATTTAAAAAACGGGGACAATAAAAAAAGGGGGTCGGGTATGACCCAACCTCCCTTTTACAATATCAATTGAACGTGTTATTTTTTCAATTCTGCCATGACGCGGCGGGTGATTTCGGCCACGAGATCCTGTTCGGGAACAGATGTTTCTGCTGCACTTTTGGTGCGCAGCGTGGGAATGCCGCTGTTTGTTGTGGGTTGAGTGCGCGGAGTATCGGGAATATCACATGCCGGTGTGGGGCCGCGAAGGCCCATGCGGTCGCGAATGGCCACGAGTTTGGCCACCTGTTCGCTGTTGAGTTCGTTGGCACCGCCGAGCTGTTTGGCCACAAACAGGATTTTGGCAAAGTGCTCCATGGTTTCCATTTTGTAAAAGGCGTTCATCACATCGCTGCCAATGGTGGTGGCCCCATGATTTTCGAGCAAATAAGCGTCGTAATCTTTGACATATTGCCGAATGGGTTCTGAAATTTCGGGACCGCCGGGAGTGCCGTATTTGGCAATGGGAATGGCCCCTAATGTGATGATCACTTCGGGCAACACACAGGCCGTAAGTGGCACACCCGCTACGGCAAACCCTGTGGCTGTGGGAGGATGGGCATGAACCACGGCGCGAATGTCGGGCCGCTCGCGGTATAAAAAGATGTGCATGCCAATTTCCGAAGAGGGACGGCGCTGACCGCTGACGAGTTTGCCTTCCATGTCAACCACGCAGAGGTCTTCAAGCTTTAAAAACCCTTTGGACATGCCCGTAGGGGTGGTGACGATGCGATTTTCTTCGATTCGGCAGGAGAGATTGCCATCGTTTGAGGCAACATAACCGTTTGCATAAATGCGGCGTCCGGCTTCAATAATGTCCAGTTTGGCCTGATGAAGGTTTAACACGGGAATCACCTTTTAAAAATAGTCGTGGGTCAAAAGTCAAAGACAAAACAGGCATGCCAACGGGGCTGAGTGGGTGACTCAGGACTCGTGACTGATATGAATTTGATCTACCACGCCGACAATGACGGATCGACCGGCGGGCAATTTGACATTGAGCACCAAAGCCGCCGCGGCCCCCTGTCTGAGCACAAGAACCGTTTCACCCGTTCCCACCCCCACCGAATCCATGGCCAGTGCCGAAGGGCCGTCGTTTTGTCCGTCGGGTGTGAGGGGTTGAACGACCATGAGTTTGGTGTTTTTGTAATCGGGGTGTTTGATGGTTGAAACCACACTGCCCAGAACACGCGCGAGGAACATTTATACATCAATCCGATCTGCGATGCCCACCACAGCGGCGTCTATGGGGCCATATTTGTTGGGCAATGCATTGGGGGCTTCGCGAGACCCCACCCAATAAATGGTTTCGCCATCGCTGGCGTTGACCACGTCGAGGGCAATAAAAACATCCCCTGTTTTTTGACGGTTGTGGTCAATGGGCTCAATGACCAGCAACCGAAATCCGGTGAGCGACGGGTCTTTGCGCGTGGCCCAGATTTTTCCAATGACGCGACCGAGGAACATTTAGACAATTCTGAAATAGTCGATGAGGGCACAGCGGCGTTGCCGCGTGAATGTGCGTGCCGATGTGCACCCTTCACCCGTGGGCGTGGCAATAGAAAAAGAGGTATATCCTTCACCGCCAGCACCCAGCCCGGCCGTTGACGGGCCGTTTTTGACAAAAATGGTGCACCGGCATTTGCGTGCCATGATGGTCATGCTTTCGACATTTTTGGAGTGCATAACGGCTGTGTGATGATACCCTTGTTCGGCCTGGATAGCCCAGTCAATGGCCGTTCTCACGTCGGGTGTGCGCACAATGGGTATAAATGGCATCATTTGTTCGTGCTGCACAAAGTCGTGGCCGGCTTCAACTTCGCCAATGAGCAATTCAGTGTCGGGGGCCACGTTGAGGCCAATTTGTGCGGCCAGCACATGGGCATTGCGCCCAACCAGTTCACGGTTGATGGTCCAGTCGCCTTTGGCATCGCGCGGGAAAGCCACTTTAGACAGGGCATCAATTTGCGCCCGGTCGAGTTCTATGCATTTGCGGGCCAGCAAGTGGCGTTTGAGTTCGTCGGCGACGGATTTGACAACAAAGATTTCTTTTTCTCCAATGCACAAGATGTTGTTGTCAAATGCCCCACCTGTGATAATGCTGATGGCGGCTTTTTCGATGTCGGCGGTTTCATCAACCACAACAGGCGGGTTGCCGGGGCCGGCGGCAATGACGCGTTTGGGGGCCTGCATGGCGGCTTTAACCACCCCACCCCCGCCTGTTACGAGCAATAAGGATATATCGGGATGGGTAAAAAGCGCTTGCGCCGTTTTGATGGTGGGTTCGCGCACCGCCGTGAGCAAGTTGGGAGGCCCTCCCACACTGACAATGGCCCGATTGAGCATTTGAAGGCCAATGGCCGAAATGTTTTTGGCACCCGGATGCGGGGCAAATACCGCGCTGTTGCCTGCTGCAATAAGGCTGATGGCATTGTTGACCATTGTGGGCACCGGGTGCGTTGATGGGGTTACGGCGGCTACCACGCCAAAGGGTGCCATTTCAACCACGGTGAGACCGTGATCCCCCGTCCAGGCGGTGGGTTGCAGATCTTCGACACCGGGTGTGTACTGGACGACGACTTCAAATTTGCGGATTTTGTGCGGAACGCGTCCCATGCCCGTTTCTTCAACGGTTTTTTGGGCAATGCCTTTGGCATGGGCCATGGCTTCTTTGCGGATGGATGCAATAATGGCCCGACGCTGATCCAGGCTTTGGGCTTCAAGCGCTTGCTGGGCTTCATGGGCAGCTTGAACGGCATCTTCAAGGTTGTCGAAAATGCCATCATCGCCTTTGCCCTCATATCGTGCGGGTGGCGAAATGACAGCAGGTGCCGATTTTTCGGTGATCAGGCTGCGAACAACTTGTTCAACAACCGATCGGATTTGTGCTTCGTCGAAATTCATGGATATCCCTTCTGCCCCCTAACCATAGGAATTCAGAATCCAGAATGCAGGAGTCAGAATAACGGCTTTGCTCTCTTGAAATTCCCGGAAATGGGTGGGGCCGGGGTTAGTCATCACTTTTTCGATAAACGGCCTTGCCTTCTACTTCTGCCGTATCCACAATGGCAACAATGACCGCATCAACGGGGCGATTTTCGGTAACAGTGGTCATTCGAGCCGAACTGCCACTGCACACCAATACAATTTCCCCGTTGCCCGCGCCCACGGCATCAATGGCCACCACAAAACTCGGTTTGAGTGCCATAGACGGCACATCCAGGGTTTGCACGATCTGAATTTTGAATCCGTCCAGGCCGCGATCTTTTTGGGTGGCGACCACGGTCCCCACCACTTTGCCTAAGGTCATAGGTTACCTTAGTTCTCAGTTGGATTTGCCACCGATGGGCAGAATGTCTTCCAGGCTACCCGATGGACGTGGGATAACGTGAACGGAAACCAGTTCACCAACTTTGCTGGCGGCAGCAGCACCGGCTTCGGTGGCGGCTTTTACGGCAGCCACATCCCCGCGCACAATCGCGGTGACATACCCGGCACCGATTTTTTCCCAGCTGACGAATTGTACGTTGGCGGCTTTGACCATGGCATCGGCGGCTTCAATCATTGCCACAAGTCCCTTGGTTTCAATCATGCCGAGGGCTTCACCCATTGTTTTCTCCTTTTGAGATTTCTGTTTGACGCATAAACGTTATGCGTTGCTGTATGGTTTTGGATTTATGGTCGGTTAAAGATAATGGTTTCAACCTGTTTGGACAAATTGGGAATGATGTGAACGGCTATAATGGTTTCGCCTACTCGTTTTGCGGCGGCCCGACCGGCTTCTATGGCGGCCTGAACAGCCCCAACGTCTCCATGGATGAGCGTGGTGGTATAACCCGCTCCAATGGATTCGTATTTTGCAATGGTGACACTGGCGGCTTTGACCATGGCATCGGCAGCTTCTGCGGTGCCGATAAATCCCAGCGTTTCGATCATACCAAGGGCAGAGGGCATCAGAAAAATTATTTTACGATATACGCCGTATTGCCACAAGACAGATCGGCGGCATTGGCATCATCGGTGTCGAGGTGAAGTTCGGGCAAATAACTTTTGTCAATTTTGAGCCGCACATTTTCATAAGTCAGGCCTTTTTCTCCTCCCACATGCACCCGAATATTTTCCTGACCTTCAAGGCCCATGCTTGTCACATCATCGGGGCGAAGGTGCAGGTGGCGAGCCGCGCGAATAGCGACATGGACGGTGATGGCCCCTTTGGGGCCGATGAAGGTGACCTGCGAGGCTCCGCGCAAATCGCCCGAATCGCGTATGGGGGGATCCACACCGAGAAAAATGGCATCGGTTCGGGCCAGTTCTACCTGATTATATCCCCGGCAAGGGCCGAGAATGCGCACGCGCTCAATGGCCCGCAATCGGGGGCCAACCACCGAAATGAGTTCTTCGGCGGCAAAAGCGCCGGGCTGATAAAGGTCGCGGTAAACGGTGAGCTGGTGGCCAATGCCAAAGAGAGTTTCGAGGGCTTCTTGTGTCACGTGGGCATGGCGTGCTGAAACACCAACGGGAATGGCGATTTCTTCTTGACTGCTGCCGCGCATTTTGCGCACCACTTCTTGAACAATATTGTCGATGCTTTGGACATGACAGGGCTGATTGTTTGGGCAAAGCCCACAATCGGCACAGACGGAGGTTGTTTTGAGTGTTTGCACCATCATCAAGGTCTCGCATGCGAACAATTGTTGAAACCGCTTTGGAAAGCGAAAAATAGCCGATTGACAGAGGGAAGTCAAGGGTTTTCAGGGCTGTTGAAAGGATATTATTACAGGCGTACAACTTGACAAGCAATGGCATTTCAATCAAATTCAAGTGTTTGTGCATGTCGATGGATTAAATTTTGACAAGTTTTTATAAATAAATACTTTCCTGCACATCTTTGTTATGAAAATTATTCGTTCCATTTTTCTCATCTGGGTGGGTGTGATCACCCCTTCCTGGGGCCGTGATGCATCACCCGATGTGCCTCTGTCGCATCCGGTTTACGAGGTGGTGGCGCGTTTTGCAGCACGCGGATGGATGGATGCGCCTCAAACTCGGCCCTGGAGCCGACAGGAGGTGGCGCGTTTGTTATATGCCATGGCGACACATTTGAGTGATGTGTCGTCAACAGAACAGGGCATCTTCAACCGGCATTGTGTTGAATTTGCCGAAGAATTGCGTGCGCTGGGATATGAGGTATCGGAGCAAAGAAAATTTTTGCAAGGGGGCCCGCTGTGGAGTTGGCGCGATTCTGTGGCGTTGGTGGTGGTGATGCCGTTGTTGCGCCAGGGTTTGGTTGCACCACGCGGAAATGCTTTGGTTCGCGAAACCGTTTCGCAGACTTATGTGGGGGGCATTGTCGAAGGGCATTATGCGGGATTGGGATTTCGCGTGCGCCATTTTGAGGCGCGCGAATGGACCACGGGAGTTAGGTTAAAACGCGGCGACGTGCTGGCCCATCCGGTTGAAGATGTGCAACTCAAAAATGATGCGGCTGATTTTCGCGAGGGTGTGTTTCAACTGGTGTGGGGAAATGCCTGGTTTGCGATAGATGCCGGCAAAGGTGTGGTGGACTGGGGGCCTGGGCGCACGGGCAATTTGCTGTTGTCAAACCGGGGGCCTTCTTATGGGTTATACCGGTTGCGCATATCTCACGGTCCTGTGCGCTATACGCATCTGGCGGGTGCGTTGCATGCCCGACCGGGGTTGATTGATACCACGCGGCGCTGGATTGACAATGGGCATGTGCGCATTTTTTTGCGGCAGAAGCGACTGGCTGCCCATCGGTTAGAAGTTGACTTGGCCAGGGGATTGACACTGGGATTGCACGAGTCGGTCATTTATGGCGATCGGGGGTTTGAACCCTTATACACCTTGCCCGTTACGCCTTTTTCTGCAGTGCAGAATCATCTGGACAACAAAGACAATCTGGCGATGGGGGCCGATGTGTCTTTTCGGCCCGGAGGGGGATTTGAAGCCTATGGCGCCTGGTTTTTTGACGATTTGATGAAGTTCAGTCCCGGGGCTTTTTCCAATAAATTTGCCTTGCAATTGGGCGTTTTCTGGGTAGATCCCCTGGGCCTATCAGATACCGATTTGAATGCCGAATACGTGCGCATAGAACCTTTTGTCTATTCTCACGACTACCATGTCAATACCTATGAAAACTACGATGTCCTTTTGGGGCATGGCATAGGGCCCAATGCCGATTTGTGGCATGTCAAAGTGGTGCATCGGGTTTCACCTGTTTTGCAGGTATTTGCGATGTTTAAAAAAGAACGGCAGGGTGAAAATGTTGTCCATGTGGATGGTTCGATACAAAATGTGGGCGGCAATGCCGAACTGGGACGGCGACCTTTTGATTTGCCCATTCGCAATTTTATGTCGGGCGATGTTGAATCCCGAACCCGGTTGGGTGCGGGATTTGTGCTGGAACCCCGGATCAACTGGGCTTTGCGAGCAGGTTATGAACGCGTGGCCGGAAAAAATGTTTTGTTACCTATGGGCCGTGGACAGGCTGTTGGGCATGTGTGGACGGCAACGATGGATGTTTATTTTTATTGAGCAGGGTTTGTGATGCACAACCGATGGTTTTGGGGAATTTTGATTGTTGCTTTTATAGTGCGCCTGGTGTTTGCATGGATGCAAACGGATCTGGCAAATTCGTCGGATGAAGGCGAATGGGATCACATGGGATGGGCCTTTGCAAGGTTGGGCGTTTTGCACCCCGATACGGGGGTATATCGCCCGCCACTTTACGGGCTATTTTTGGCGTGCAGTTACAAAATTTTTGGCCATGATCTTTTTGCCGTTCGATTGTTACAATGCCTGATCGGTACAACAACCTGCGGGCTGTTCTACCTTCTGGGCCAGCGTTTAAACACTTCAAAAACGGGGCTTATTGCAGCGGGTTTGAGCGCGGTGTATCCCTTTTTTGTTTTTTTTTCAGGGATTCTCATGGCCGAGACCCTGTTGATTTTTTTGAGCACACTTTGTCTGGTGTTTTATGGATTTTTTTGCGATCGCGTACATGTCAAATACGCCATTTTATTGGGTCTGTTTGTCGGATTATCAGCCTTGTGCAAACCCATTTTGTTGCCCTGGTTGCCCGTTGCGCTGTGGTGGTGGTGGCGGTTTTCTTCTTTATGTGTTGCAAAAAAAATGGTGCGCATTGGGTTGCTTTTTGCAACGGTGTTCTGCGTGGTTATGCCATGGACATGGCGCAACCAGGTGATTTCGGGGCACTGGGTTCCGATTGCGGCCAACACAGGTATCAATTTTATGATTGGTGCCATGCCCGAAAGCCGGGGGCGATATCAGAATGACATCGATTATCTGGCGATTTACCGCACTGTGGCGGGCACGTCTGATTTTGTGCTGGGCGATCAGCAGGTGATGCGGGTTGTATGGGGGTGGATTGTGAATGATCCGATGCAATTTTTGTTTTTGGGTGTGCAAAAATTATTCTGGTTCTGGTGTCCTTTGTTGCCCGAGGAGTCGGTGTTTCGCAATGTGCTGGCACTTTGTTTTGGTGGGCCACTGTTGTTGCTGGGTTTTGTTGGGGCTTTTCAGTTGCGTTTGAAACCCGAGGGTGTGGCCATTTGCATTTTGATGATCACCATGTCGCTGTTGCACGGGGTCTTTTTTGCCCATGTGCGATTCCGTTTGCCCATTGACGGGGTATTGTGCGCAACAGCCGCTTATGTTTTAGAAAACGTTTGGCAAACATGGAGGATGCGCTTTGATTCGTGATGGGGCACTTCCTGACAATCGCTGGCTTTTGTATGGCATTTGTGTTGTACAGATGCTTTTGATTGCCCTGCCATTTTTTAAAGATGACATGCTGCCAACGATTGTGGTGATGGTGTTGTTTTCTGTTGTGGCATTGTTTGGATCTGTGACAACGGCTGTGCTTTATCTGTGTTTTTCTGCCGCTGTGGTGCCGTCGTGGTTTTATGAAGACTATCTGGTGTTGCCCATGGATTTTCAGTTTTACGAAGGGTTGCTGGTTGTGGTTGGCGGTCTGGCGGGGTTAACCTGGCTTTTGGCTGGCCGCTGGAACTGGCATCGGCACACGCAACTTGATCGCCCGATGTTCGTGTTTTTAGGATTGATCGTTTTATCTGTGGTTTTAGGCCAGGTGTATGGCCAATCGACGTCCGAGATGTTGCGCTCGGTGCGTTATCCGTTGTATTACGCCCTTTTTTTTGTGGTCACCTGGTATTTTAACCCACAGCGAGTGTCTCTCTTTTTATATATGGTTCTTGTATCCAGTGGCATTATTGGGTTTGAATATTTGATTGAATTTTTGGCGATGGTCAATTTGGCGGTTTCCGGTGCGTTTTATCGGGTTGCCCGGCTTGAAGGTGTGATGTTGCCCATGGGCATTTTAGTGGCTGCTGCGGTGCTGTTGTATGAAGGGAAGATGTACAAGCGATGGATTGCATGGATTGTTCTGGTTCTGGCGGGGCTTGCTTTTATGCTGACGGTTGGGCGCGGGATGTGGATTGCCTTGGGAACAGGGTTGTGTGCGCTGGGTATATTGGTGATGTTGGATCGGCGAAATTTGGGCGGTCGGTGGTGGAAATTGGTAACGCTGATGGGCATTCCCGTTGTGCTTGGCGTGTTGTTGCTGGGATTTCAATTCCAAACGGGTGCGGGCATCAGCGATGCAACCGCACAACGGTTTTCCAGTGCCACACAATACGAACAGGACTTGACCATTGTCGGGCGTTTTTTCGCCTACAATGCCGCATGAAAGAGCATTCAGCAACGGCCTCTGCTGGGGGGGGGGCATGGGGCACCGGTCACTTTCCCTGTTACCGATATCACACCGCCAACGGTGGTGACCGTTGGGGCTGTTGACAGCGTTTATTTGACAATTGGCATGCGCATGGGTCTGGTTGGAATCGCCTCTTTTTTGTGGCTTTATGGCATGGGGTTGTGGTATGCGTATCAATTGTTTCAACGTTCAAACGATGAACAAACGCGGTTGTTTTGCGCGGCGTTTATCAGCATATACAGCATGATGCTTGTGTATGGTGCGGCCGATGCAACACTAATGGCCAATCGGCTGATTTTTTTTCATGCCACATTTTTGGGCATTCTGGGGCGTCTTGATGTGGAAACGGGTGTATGAAATTTCTTTCACCAGCCTTTCTGATAAAAGAAGCAAGTATTCCCTTTGTGTGTTGTGTGGTTTTTTCAGCGCTGGTTTGTTACCAGCCTGACGGGTTAATCGATGATGCGTTTATTCTGTTTCGATATGCCCGGCACATGGGGTTGGGGCAAGGGCCCGTGTGGAATATTGGGGGGCCACCCACAGAAGGTTATACCAGTTTTTTGTATGTCGTGATACTATCTTTGCCTGCCCGATGGGGATGGGATTTGCCCCTTGTAGCCCAGGTATTCAATGGTGCGGTTGGATGGGCGTGTAGTGGTGTGCTTTATTGGGCGGTTCGTTCTGTGGGGTGGTCGCGGTTGGTCAGTGGCATAGTGTGTGGTTGTTTTGTGCTCAATCCCTTTGTAATTCGGCAGGCAACCACAGGCATGGAGACGCCATTATATCTGTTGTTGTTGACTCTTTTTCTGGCGATGTTGATCCGTGTTGCACAGGGTGCTCATCCCGCCGGTGCATTTGTGGTTGGATTTTTGGCTGCGCTTACTCGTCCTGAAGCTGTAGGTGTGGTGGGCTGTGGTGTGGTGGCGGGGTATGGGTTGTTATCGGAAGAAAAACGCAGGTTGTTTATACGGGCTTTGGTGATGTATTTTGTTGTGCCCGGTTTGTGTTACATGGGCTGGCGCTTTTACATGTTTGGCGATTGGTTGCCCAATCCTTTTTATATTAAACAAGGCGGGCATTTTTTTTCGCCCTCGGGGGTCGGATATGTGTGGCGCTTTTTTTGGTCTGCTATTTTTCCATTTGTTTTGCTGGCGGGATGGCCGTTTCTGCGGTCATGGAAGAATAATACCTGTGTGATGCCGATGTTAACAGCAGGATTGATTTGTTTGTTTTATGCTGCTTTTTTTTGTACTGTTACCCCGTTAATGGGCGAAGATTTTCGTTTTCTGATCCCGTTATTGCCCTTGATGTTGTGGTTGGGTGCAGGGCCTTTAGAGGCATTGTTTCATATCCTGGTTGGGTATCGACGCGTGGTGCTGGTTTTTTTCATCTTGTTTTTTGCTTATGGTTCCCAACCGGATTACTTAATTGGATTGTTGCGCCACACCCCCTCTTCGGGCGCACAGTTGGTGCAAGTGGAAAAACAAATTGGTCAATTGCTCAACCCTTTTGCACCCGATGCGCCGCTTATGGCATGGGGCGATGCGGGTGCGCTTGCCTTTTATTCGGAGTGGCATTTTTTAGATACGGTGGGGTTAAACGACAATGTGATTGCCCGCAGCCATCACATGCCATTGCAAGAGGTATTGGATTATATTTTTGATGCCCAGCCAGCGTTGATTGTGCTGCCGGGCCAGCCGGGTGTGGCTTTGAGTGAAAAAACCGTTTTTCAAAAAGGCCATGGGCCTCATGGCAAAGCTATTTATTTGGGATTGTTTCAAGATGTGCGTTTGCAGGCCTATTGTTATGCGGCTACACTTGAAACACCCATTTACAACATGCACATGTTTGTCAGGCAAGATGCGCCCATTGGCCCGGCTCTTTATCAAACGCTCTTTCAGGCGGGCAGTCGCTATTGACACGGGATTTTATGGAACCACACGTTACAGCCGTTGTTGTGAATTGGAATGCCGGTGACCATTTATTCCAGTGTGTTGAGGCGCTGTTGGCGCAATGCCATGTGAGGATGGATGTGGTGGTGGTTGACAATGCATCTTCCGATGGCAGTGTGGCCCAATTGGATCGTGTTGACGATCGGGTGCGCGTGGTTCAAACGGGCGAAAATTTGGGTTTTGGGCGCGGGGTGAACCGCGGGGTGGAAATTGCCACAGGCACCTATGTGATGGCCCTGAATCCCGATGTGAAACTGGCATGTGATGCGGTGGCAAAACTGGTTGGTTATCTGGAAGGCCATCCCCGGGTTGGGCTGGTGGGGCCCCGGTTAAGCGATGCTTTTGGACATGTACACGCCTCGTGTGGGTTGGCCCCGCGTTTGGGGGATGAAATTTGCCGTAAATTCCTGTTGCATCTGATTTTCCCATTGTTTAAATTCCGAAACCAGCGCCCAAATAAACCTGCCGATGTGGGGTGGGTTACAGGGGCTTGTATGGTGTTTCGGCGCGACGCCATCAAGGCTGTTGGCGGGTTTGACGACGCCATTTTTATGTATTACGAAGACGTGGATCTGTGTTTGCGTTTGAAAAATATGGGCTGGGATGTGCATTATGTGCCCGAGGCCGAAGGCATCCATTTGGGGGGAGAAAGTTCCAAACAGGCGCTGACGTGCATGCTGGTGGTTAGTGAATCTTCTTATGTTTATTTTATTCGAAAACATATGGGGCGCATGGCGGCAATGACGCTGGTTGTTTTGCGACCTGTTGAAATGATATTGCGATCTTTTTTGTGGGGCAGCTTGTTTTTGCTGGTGCCCAATCGACGGTTGGAAGCTGTGGCCCGACTGCGGGCTTACTGGATTTTGTTGACGCGCAGCGTTTCTGTCTGATGCGGCAATGTGAGGAGGCATAATGATTCCGATTTTTCGCCCCTGGTTTGGGGAGGAAGAAATTGAAGCGGTTCGCGAGGTGTTGTTGTCGGGCTGGGTGGGTTCGGGCCCCAAAGTGGAAGAACTGGAACAACAATTTGCAAATTATGTGGGCACACACCATGCCGTGGCGCTCAATTCGTGTTCGGCGGCGCTTTTTATGGCGCTTAAATTGTTAGATGTGGCCGGTGGGGAAGTGATTACCACACCATTGACTTTTGTGGCCACCAATCACGCCATTTTGCAAAACGATGCCACGCCGGTTTTTTGCGATATAGATCCAGAAACGTTGAATATTGATCCGGTATCTGTTGCGGCCAACATCACGCCTCGCACGCGGGCCATTGTGGTGGTGCATTTTGCCGGACACCCGTGTGATATGGATGCCATTATGGCACTGGCCAACAAACACGGCATTCCCGTGGTGGAAGATGCCGCTCATGCCAGCGGGGCGCGCCATCAGGGCAAAATGATTGGCGGCATTGGCAGGCTGACATGTTTCAGTTTTCATGCCGTTAAAAATCTCTCGACCTGTGATGGGGGCATGCTGGTTACCAACGATGCCGATCTGGCCGCGCGGGCCAGGCGGTTGCGGTGGATGGGCATTTCGCGCGAAACGTGGGATCGGTTTGGCAAAAGCAACGGACAGGCGCGTGCGCCGTGGGATTACGATGTGGAAGAAGTTGGATTCAAATTTCAAATGAATGACCTCAATGCCGCATTGGGCCTGGTTCAGTTGGGCAAATTGGAAACAGGCAATGCACAACGGCGAGAGATTTTTTTGCAATATTCCCATGCCTTTAAAAATCTCAACTGGTTTGAAGCGCCTGTTGAAAAACCCTATGCGCGCAGTGCCATGCATGCCTATGTGGCAAAAGTTGTGGATCGCAACGGTTTGATTGCCCATTTGCACAATCACCAGATTACAGCCGGCGTACATTATAAACCGTGTCATTTGTTCAAGGTTTACGAACCCTATCGCCGGGTATTGCCTGTGGTTGATGCGGTGTGGCCCAAACTGGTCACGTTGCCCCTGTTTCCGCAAATGACAGAAAAAGAGGTGAGCAAGGTGATTGAAGCCGTGCACAACTTTCAGCCCAACGGTTCTTCTTCGTTTTGACCGCTTTTATTTTGTTTTTAACGGCCGCAACGCTATCGGCGCTGTTGACGGCTTTTGCACGGGTGCTGGCGCATCGATCTGCGCGTTTTGGCACTCCTGATGCACCTGTTCCAACTCTGGGCGGGCCAGCCATGCTGGCCGCCTTTTTTTGTGTCTTTTATTTGTTTTCCATCGATATGCATCCAGGCGTCATGGTGGGTGCCTTGTGTATGGCTTTCATCGGCATGGTTGATGATTGGCGACCATTTTTGCCTTTGCACAAATTTGTGCTCACGGTTCTGGTTGCCGGGGTGGCTGTGTATTTGGGCATTTGTCTGAATGTGTTTGGAATTTTCTGGATGGATGGTTTGTTGACGCTGTTGTGGATGGTCTGGTTGTGCCATGCTTTTAATGTGTTTGACATGGCCGATGGGCTGTCGGCAGGAGGCGGTGCAATTGCGGCATTGAGTTTGTGGGGCATGGGTGCGGGTGATTGGTCGCTGGTGATGGCTGGTGGTTTGTTGGGGTTTTTGATTCACAATGGGTACCCGGCTCGTTTGTATATGGGCGATGCAGGCAGTTTGATGTTCGGGTTTGGGCTGAGTGCGATGGGGGTTTTGATTGCGCGCGAACAGACCGTTGTTTTGGGTTGGGTTGGGCCATTTTTAGCCGTGGGCGCGATGAGTTTTGAGGCCGTATTTATCGGTGTGATGCGTTTTGCCAAAGGCCGTCCTATCTCGCGTGCAAGCCGTGACCATGTGGCGCATCGGTTGATAAAATGGGGGAGATCTGTGCCGGGTGCGGTGGGTTTGATCTGGGTGGCAGGAGGGGTGTTGGGAGGGCTTGGGGCAATGGTGGTTCAAGGCTACCTGTCACCGTTGGGCGCATTGGGTTTTGGCGTGATGGGTGCATGGGGTGTGGGATGGTTGCTGGCGCGTGTGGATATGGAAGGGGATGGCGTGGATGGACGGCCCGCGGGATTGTGGTCGAAAAACTGGCTGATTCACCGGTTGATGCGGCAAGGTATGGCATCTGTTGCCGGATCTATACACGGGCGCTTGTTGGATGTGGGATGCGGCACGCGGCCTTATGCGCCCTTGTTTGCCGGAAGGGTTTCCAGATATATCGGTGTGGAAAGAGATCGGGCCCGGTATGTGCAAGCCGATATTTGGGGCGATGTGCTTTTTTTGCCCGTGAAAGACAACTCGTTTGATACGGTGTTGTGCAATCAGGTTTTGGAACATGTGCCTGAACCACAGCACATGATGGGTGAAATGGCTCGGGTATTAAAAACGGGCGGAACCCTTATTTTAACTGCCCCCCATATTTGGGAATTGCACGAGGTGCCGCATGATTATTATCGCTATACACCTTATGGGTTGCGGTATTTGGCCGAAAAGGCTGGTTTAATTGTGGTGGATGTGCGGGCTCTGGCGGGATTCTGGGTGACGGCAGGTGCACGGTTTTGTTATTATCTGGCGCGGTTTGACCGAGGTGTTTTGGCGCTGTTGATCAAGCCCATGTTATTGGCGGTGCAATTGGGCGCATGGGTTCTGGACAAATTGCACCGGGTGGAAAGCGAAGCCTGGAACTTTCTTTTAATTGCTCAAAAAAAACAATGAAGGGCGAGATGCAACGCACCAATCGGGATTTTGGGGTGCAACTAAAGGCTTTGACCATGCGTGGTTTAACCACGCCATGGTGTGTGTTTTTGCTGGCCTTTGCGATTCGGTTGGGCATTGTGTGGATGGGGTATGACGGCGACCCGCAAGATACCCCTGAGAATGACGAAATTGCCCTAAATTTGCTGTCTGGCAAAGGGTATGTGGCTTCAAACTGGTGGCATGGTCTTGAACTGCGCGCCTGGCGTGCGCCATTTTATCCCTTTTTTCTGGCGACTGTTTATGGGGTTTTTGGGTATGGCCATCTTTTTGTACGCGTCATTCAGTGTGTGGTGGGTGCAGGAACGGCGGTGCTGGTCTTTTTGCTTGGGCGAAAACTGGAACCCAAAAGTGCACCCATTTGTGGTGGATTTGCCGTGGTTTATGGCCCACTGGCGGTTGTGTCAAACGAGGTCATGACCGAAGTCTGGTTTGCATTCTGGTTGATTTTGTTTGTTTACTGGCTCACACCGCCTGTTCACAAGTGGTCGTTGATTGGGGCTGGCGTGGCATTGGGATGTGCAATTTTGACGCGTCCAGCGGGTGTGGCCTTGGGATTGGCCTTGGGAATTATTGCGGTTTTTTACCGCACCCGATGGCATGTTCGCCAATGGGTGTGGGTCAGTGGTATGGCGTTTTTGGTGGTGTTGCCGTGGACGGTGCGCAACTATGTTGTTTTTGGCGTCTGGCCTCTGGTATCCACACAGGGTGGGTTTATTGCGGCACGCAGCAATACAACAGATCCCGATTGGCGCAAACCCCATGGCTGGGGCGTGGCACTGGATTTTTTAAAGGCGATGCCATCAGAACTCGACCGGGATCGGTTTTGGCGGCAAGAGGCACAAATGTTTATCTGGAACCATCCGGATTTGTATATACGCCTTGTGGGTGAGCGGTTTTTGCATTTCTGGTATTTTTTTCACCCCCAGTACAACATGTGGTTTATGTGTATTTTGCCCTTTTTCCTTTTTGGTTTTTATGGGTACTGGCGAGATGATGGTTATTTTCTTCCGAGCATGGTGATTCTCGTATCGCTGTTTTTGTTTTCTTTTGTGCTTTATGCCAATAGCCGTTTCAGGTTGCCATTGGAGCCTTTTTTTCTGATTTTTGCTGGCAGTGCCGTGTCTCGATTGTCTGACCAATGGGGTCTGACGAAAACGCTCTGGCTGGCTGGTGGTGGTGTTTTGATCAATGGGGTGATCGCATGGCAGGCCACTTATTTGAGAGATGGGTTGCTGATGATTTTGCAGGCTTTGCAGTTAAAATAATGGATACAGTTTTCAATTCACCCAACCTTTGGGGTTGAAGGGCAGGTGGATTTTTTGTTTATCTTGCGGGGTCTTGAGATGTTGTTATGTGCGGTATAACAGGGTTTTGGGGATGTGATGAGCGCCTCGATGATCTGAATGGGATTGTTGGGAGAATGGCCGATGCCATGTCTGCGCGCGGGCCAGATGATCGCGGCATCTGGGTTGATGCGCAGTGCGGGCTTGCCCTGGGACATCGCCGTTTGGCTGTGCTGGATTTATCGGCAGAAGGGCATCAGCCCATGGTGTCTTCATGCGGGCGTTATGTGATTGTGTTTAATGGCGAGATTTACAACTTTGGCCAGTTGAAATCCGCGCTGGTTCAAGAAGGGTGTGCCTTTCGCGGACACTCGGATACCGAGGTTTTGATTGAGGCTATTGGGCAATGGGGCATTCAAAAAACCCTTGTGCAACTGAATGGAATGTTTGCCTTTGCACTGTGGGATCACCAGGTGCAAAAGCTGTTTCTGGTTCGAGATCGCCTGGGCATTAAGCCCCTCTATTATGGATGGATCAACAACCAGTTTGTTTTTGCATCGGAACTCAAAGCGCTGTGGGCACATCCGCATTTTCAAAAAGATATTCAGATCGATGCGGTTGCGCTGTTGATGCATTATGGATATATACCTGCGCCTCATTCGATTTTTCGAGGCATTTATAAACTTTTGCCCGGCACCTTTTTATCGGTTTCGCGAGAACATATTTTGCAGCGTGCAACCTTTTCTCCAACCCCCACGGCAGCTCAAACGCTGTTGCAACCTGCTGTTTACTGGTCTGCTCAGAACATGGTTGCACAAAGCATGGATCAGCCTGTTGTTTCTTCTGACGAAGCCCTGTCGCTGTTGCATGAGCGTTTGAGCGAAGCGGTTTTGCTGCGCATGGTTGCCGATGTGCCGCTGGGTGCATTTTTGTCTGGCGGCATCGATTCTTCAACCATTGTTGCCCTGATGCAGGTTCAAAGTGCGCGTCCGGTGAAAACTTTTTCCATCGGGTTTGCCGAAACCGATTATAACGAAGCCCCCTGGGCTTGTGCCATTGCCAGGCATTTGGGCACGGATCACACCGAACTTTACATGTCGAATAAAGAGATAATGGATCAGTTGCCTTTATTGCCAGAGGTTTTTGATGAACCTTTTGCCGATTCTTCTCAAATTCCCCAATGGATGATTTCGCGCCTGACCCGTCAACATGTCACGGTTTGTTTGTCGGGTGATGGGGGAGATGAATTGTTTTGCGGGTATGACCGGTATCGGTTTTGCCGTTTGTTGTGGCGTTGTATGACATGGGCACCCATCGGGGTTCGGCGGGTGTTGGCACGGGTTTTATCGCAGTTTCCCGAACGGGCCTATCATCACATCTTGCAGCGTGTTCGCCAGACCAAATCCAGTGATAAAATTGCAAAATTAGCCGGTGCGATTCAACAGGAAACCCCCGATGCGCTTTATGAGTTTGTGATGTCCTTGTGGAACGATATTCCTGAATTGATGCCCAATTTTGTTCCTGCAAAGGATCTGGACAGGTCTTTTTTGAGTGCTGCGGTTTTGTCTGATTCAACCCATCGCATGATGTTTCGCGATCTGGTGCATTATTTGCCCGACGATTTGTTGACCAAAGTGGATCGAGCCAGTATGGGCGTTGGCCTAGAGGTTCGGGTGCCGCTGTTGGATCATCACGTGGTGGCCACGGCCTGGCGCATGCCGTTGTGGATGCATTCGCTTGAAGGACAGTCCAAATGGCCTTTGCGCCAGATCTTGTATCGGTATGTGCCGCGCCATTTGATTGATCGGCCCAAAATGGGTTTTGGCGTGCCCATAGATCGCTGGTTGCGAGGGCCTCTGCGCATGTGGGCAGAAGATTTGCTCGATGAAGGGCGTTTAAAACGCGACGGTTATTTTGATCCCGGTGTGGTTCACCGCGTCTGGGCGGCACATCTTTCTGGAAAACGTCAGGCACACCAGGCCATCTGGTGTTTGTTGGCCTTTCAAACCTGGTTGGCGCGATTTGGCCGATAGGTTTTTTTCTTGAAAAGAGATGGTGTGAAGGTTCTTTTTTTTGCTCAAAATGGCCCATTGATTCCGGCAAGCCGCACACGGGTATTTGCCTATTTGCCCTTTTTAAAGGCCGCGGGTGTCCACTGTGACGTCATCACTGTGGTTCCCGATCGCTTTTTTGTCTGGTCGCGCTCCGGGTGGGGCTGGCGGCGTTGGATGTATTATCTATGTGTGGTGTGCCGTGGGTTTTTGATGGGATTTGGCGTTGTCTGGAAAACCCGATGTGTTCAGGTTGTGGTTATTCAGCGCGTGTTGTTGCCCGCACTGCCGGCCTGGTGGTTGCGGCGCTATCGCTTCAAGGTTGTTTTTGATTTTGACGATGCTATTTTTACCACCGAACATGCCGAACAAGGCTTTGTGCAGCGTTTGCGCGCCTGGCAACATCAAAAGGCCATGCCGCGCATGTTAAAAGCCGCCAGTCATGTGATTGTCGAAAACCGATATACACAACACTATGCGCTGACCTATTGCCCACGGGTTTCCATCATTACCGGGCCCATTGATACAGATCGGTATGCCCCTTTGCAGAAAGAGGTCTCTGAGAGCGTGGTTTTGGGATGGATCGGGAGCCCTTCCACCACGCAATATTTGAACGAGATTTTAAAACCGCTGTCAGAGCTGGGGCGTCGGTATCCTCACCTCTCTTTGTGTTTGATCGGGGCTGGTGAGTTTGATGTTCCCGGATTGTCCGTCAAACATATTCCCTGGTCTTTGGAAACCGAGGTGGCAAATTTAAATGCATGTGATATTGGGCTGATGCCTTTGCCAGATGACCCCTGGACGCGGGGTAAGGGCGGATATAAACTGTTGCAATATCTGTCAATGGGTTTGCCGGTGGTGGCCAGCCCTGTGGAGATCAATCGGGAAATTGTGAGACATGGCACAACCGGTTTTCTGGCCGAAACCCCTGAGGATTGGGTGGTGTATGTATCGCAACTGATTGAGAATATCGCACAACGCAAACAAATGGGCCTTTTGGGCCGGCAGGATATGATGGCACGTTATTCATTAAAAGACAGCAGCCTGCGCTTGTTGCGCATTTTGCAATCTCCGGGATCAGCCTTGTGACACATGCTTTTACAATCGATGTGGAAGACTGGTATCAGGGCATTCCAATAGATGCCAAAACGCGGTGCAATGCCGAGCGTCGGCTGGATTACAGTTGTGGGCGATTGCTCGATTTGATGGCCCAACACCAGGTACTGGGCACATTTTTTATTTTAGGCCCTGTTGCAAAAGAACATCCCGGCCTGATTCGGCGCATTGTGGAAGCCGGGCATGAAGTGGGTTGTCATGGCTGGTCGCACGATCTGGTTTATGAGATGACACCCAACCGGTTTCGCACGGAAACCCGGCAGGCCCAGGAAACCATTGCCCAGATCAGTGGGCAACAGGTGGCGTCTTATCGAGCGGCTTATTTTTCAATTACGCGTCGATCCTGGTGGGCACTTGAGGTGTTATGCGAACTGGGTTTTGGGTATGATTCCAGCATTTTCCCCGTGCGCAACTGGCGTTATGGCATTCCCAATTTTTCTGTTGATCCGGTTCATGTTCACACACCGGCCGGGGTGATTTGTGAAATGCCCCTGTCGGTGAGGCGCTTGTGGGGTTGGCAAATGCCTGTAACGGGAGGGGCCTATTTCCGACTGTATCCCTACTGGTTTACCCGGGCCAATATGCACCATTGCGACCAGGAGAACAAACCGGTTATTTTTTATTTGCACCCCTGGGAACTCGACCCAGATCATCCCCGGGTTGTTTTTGACTGGCGTGCTTTTATCACACATTATGCTCTTTTGGGCGCAACCGAACCGCGGTTAAAACGTTTGATGTCTGAATTTCATTTTGGCCGATTGTGTGATGTGGCCGCAGCAATAGAGGTTAAGAATGCGATGTCGGAACTGCCCATGTAATTGGCCTATCTTCAGGATGGTCGAGTACTTATGACAATTTTGGAGTAAATTATATGATTGCTTTTAAACATATCTGGCATTATATTTAAGCGCTTTTTATATTGCGCAGAGAGGCATTTGTTCGTTTTTTCACAAGCGGTCAAAGAAGTTATCCGCAAGAATTGTTTTATGGATATGAATTTTTGTTGGTGCAAATGGGTGATGCCCCTTGCTTGTTAATTGCACTGGGCAGATTAAATGGACCGCTGGGAAGGGTATTGCAAATGAGGGTTTTGATTACGGGCGGTGCGGGTTTTATTGGATCGCATTTGGCTGAACGGCTGTTGAAAAATGGTGATGAAGTTTACGTTTTGGATGATCTGTCAACGGGTGATCTGGACAATGTGCGGCATCTGGAAGACCATGCCCAATTTCACTTAAAGGTGGGCACAGTATTAGATCCAGAAACACTGCGACCGTTGGTTGATTGGTGTGATGTGATTTACCACCTGGCTGCGGCAGTGGGGGTTAATTATGTGCTGAACAATCCGTTGCAATCGCTTTTGACCAATATCCGGGGCACCGAGATTGTGCTGGAATTGGCCAATCGGCACAAAAAGCGGGTGTTGATTGCCTCAACGTCAGAAGTGGCCGGCAAAAAAAATGGCAAAGCCACATTCAGCGAAAATGACGACCGGTTGCTGGGGCCAACCACCGTGACCCGATGGATTTATTCGACTTCCAAAGCGGTTGATGAAATGCTGGGGCTGGCTTACTGGCGAGAAAAAAAGCTCCCTGTGATTCTGGTTCGGTTTTTTAATGTGATTGGCCCCCGGCAAAGTGCAGAATATGGCATGGTGGTGCCGCGCTTTATCAAACAGGCGTTGTTTGGGCATCCCATTACGGTGTATAACGACGGCGAACAGCGCCGGTGTTTTACCGATATTGAAGATGCCCTGGACGGGTTGGTTTTGTTGATGTCGCATGACGATACGCCAGGCGAGATTTTTAATCTGGGGGGCAATTACGAAACCAATGAAATCAGCATTAAAGATCTGGCACACAAAATTAAGGCTTTAACCGAGAGTGATTCGCCCATTGAATTTGTGCCTTATGACAAGGCTTTTGCAAAAGGGGCCTATGAAGATTTGAACTATCGGGTGCCCGATTTAACCAAAATTCGGCAATTTGTTGGGTATGAACCCCGCATCAGCCTGGATCATACTTTGCGGCGCATTATTGAATATTACGAATCGTGATTGGCTATTTTTTTTGTCCAAGCCGGCATGGTGCGGGGTTGCGGCCCCACCCGCGTCGGCTTTTTTATTGTTTTGTGAGATGCCTGTTGTGACATGCTATCGCTATCTGGGTTTGCTGTTTGCTGGAACCCTTGTGCTGGCCACATTGGCCTTTTCGGTGTCTTTGTTAGACGACGATTGGGGCCATGTGTTGTTGGCCTCTAAAGGCATTGGGTTTATTTTTTCAACCGGCTGGGAAGGGCTTGCCGGGCAGGGGGGATATTATCGGCCCATTGTGGTCTTGTCGCTGTATGCCAATTATCTGATGGCTGGTTTTTCGCCGGGCATTTATCACGTCACCAATCTACTGGTTCACGCTGGATGTTGTCTGCTGGTCTTTTTGCTTGGGCGGCGGCTGGAACTGTCTGATGAGGTATCCTGGGGTGGCGCTTTGATGTTTTTTGTGTTGCCCCTTCACACCGACACCCTGTTTTGGATCGTGGGGCGCACAGATTCGGTCTGTGCGCTGTTTTATTTGGGCGCGTTGGTTTTGTTTTTTGACTATGTTGAAAAACCGTGCTGGCCTTTGTGGGCAGGTCTGGTTTTTTGCGGGAGTTTGGCATTGTTGTCCAAAGAAATGGCCCTGTCTTTGCCGGGTGTTGTGCTGGTTATGGCCATTTATCGCGGCGTCTTGTTTAACAAAATAACATGG
>CAXNEV010000008.1:0-20794 GCA_964200925.1 Candidatus Latescibacterota bacterium
TACATGTCCACTCTGAAAGAACTTTTTGCGCCAAAATATGTCTCGCAGGGCTACCATAGGAACTCCTCACCACAGATGTTTGAGAAAATGGCCAGAGATCTCAAAATTGACAGCCTGAGATATCTGACGGTTAGCGACTTGGGCCCCAGCATTGGCTGTGAAAACAATACCCTGTGTCTGGGTTGTGTCACCGGAAAATACCCCACCCGATGGGGCAACCGCCTCATGCGCGAAGCAAAAAAACATCCCGAAACAATTGAGCGCATGTATGGATAAGGGTTATGGGTAAAAAACAGGGATGGTTCAAAAGCGGGTAACAGCTCTCACCCCCAACCTCTCTTCCACAAGCAGGCATATCTTTTATCCCATTTTTGTATGCCTTCGGCGACCTACTTTTGTAACGACACAAAAGTAGGCAAAAAGTCGTTCCCTCAAACGCCGGGAAGGCTGATTTTCCGCGAATACCCTCAGTGAGAGCATACCATGAAATGGCCTGTCAGGCTCAGAAGTGTTTCAAAGTGTGTTGCGATGGGAATCACGCGGAAAATCCGTTCCTGTATCGCGTGTTTATTGACGGCGAGCATGTATATCCTGTAAAGATGTGATAAAACCTTAGCAAGCAGGAGAGGGGATATAGAGTGGTAAATGTGTTACCTGAATATCGAACGTATTGAATCGTGCCAAAAAACAAAATGATAGACTCACAACGGTTTTCCCATTTTTGACTCAGAACTCAGGACTGTTTTTCATGATCAAACCCTGGAAAATTCTCACCTCTCAATATCTTATTCAAGACCGCTGGATGACCCTGCGCACCGACCGTTGTGAATTGCCCAACGGACATGTTATCGACAATTATTATGTGCGTGAAACGCAGGATTTTGTTCAGGTGGTACCCGTTCAGGCCGATGGACGCATACTTATTGTGCGCCAGTATCGCCACGGCGCAAAAATCATCAGCACCGAAATTCCCGGTGGTGTTATGGACGCTGAAGACCCTTCATCCTTGCATGCAGCCAAACGAGAACTCCTCGAAGAAACCGGTTGTTCTGCCGAAACATTTATCGAACTGCCATCCTTTTACGCCAACCCTGCCCGTCAAAACAACCGCGTACACACCTTTCTGGCTTTAAATGCCCAAATTGTGCAAGCCCATGCCCAGGAAGATACCGAACACATTGAATTTGAATTCATTACCCGTGTGGAAATTCTCAATCTCATCAAAACCGGTCGTTGTGCCCACGCGTTGCATATTGCCAGCCTCTTTCTTGCCTTTCAATATCTCGATCAAAATTAAATGAAGTAAAATCAGACTTTGTCCTTGATACAACAAAAAGGGAATGCAAACTGCCATCCCCTTTTTGTTTCGGTTGTCCATCAATGGAAATTTATACACTCAGGCCTATGTTGTTTTGTTGACTGAGGTGCACAAATTCTTCACACATCGCTTCAATGGCTTCGGGGCGATGACCAGCGCCTTTGGGATCGCCATACCATTTGGCAATAAATCCGCCTTCGGGACGCCCGAGGGCGGTTGTCATTTTGCGGCAGTAGGCGCGAATATCTTCGAGAGAGCCATGTGCCATGGTTTGTTGAATGTCCACCGGATTCCAGAATGTGATGCGCCCGCCAAACCGTTTGCCCAGAAGGTCGAGTCCCATGTTTTCTTGTTGATCCATCTGGATAACATCGAGTCCAATTTCGATCAGGTCGTCGAGAATGTCCACGATGTAGCCACAAGAATGCAAAAAGGTGAACAGCCCGGCTTCATGGGCGGCCTCGTAAATTCTGGCATAACGGGGTTTCCAGATGCGCCGCCATGCCTTGGGGTCGATCATCAACCGGTTTTGTAAACCCCAGTCGTCACAAAAAATGAATCCATCGGCTTTGGCCTGTGCAAATTTTTTGATGGCCACCAAGTTCATGTTAACCAGAATATCGATCAATGCTCCCAACTTGTCGGGTGCGTCGTAAATGTCCATCCACGTGTTTTCCAGACCGCGAATAAAGTGGACGCGTTCGTAAATGGAGATGCCACTGGCAAGCAAAAATTTGTCACCGACATGTTCGCGGGCCTCGGCGAGTTTTTGCCAGCGGTCTGGGCGATGTATATCGGGAATGGGCAATTTGTCAAAGTCGGCCCATTTTTTGAGCGGGGCCTCTTTAACTTCGCCGAGGTTGCTCACACCAATGTTGTGCCACACGGCCCCCCATTCGTCTATTCCGGTGCGCGGTCGGGCATCGGGTGAAGGCGACAGGCCTGTGGAAACGATGTCGGTGCCATAAGGGTCGGGCAGGGTGTAGGGCATGCGTTCGGCACCCTGAAATTGGATGGTGCGAATGACGATTTCGCGCGAGGTCATGGTATTCCTCTTTTGAAGTGGACAACACATATCCTCTATGGATTCAATGATGGATCAATCACTATGGCCGCGTGAATGTGAATATCGGGCACATGGACTGTCAACCAGCCGCGTTGATATGTATATGTGAGATCATTTTTTTCAAAGGCGAGTTTGATAGATTTGGGTTTTTCTTTCAACCGAACGCGCAGGTGAATGGGGCCCACATGTGGAATTTCATCAACGGTGCCATCGTTTGGTCGATTTGGAATGCCCGATGCGCGGTTGATCAGATGCACCAGCAGCCGTTTGCCTTTTTTTCGCAATGTCATGTCCACACAGGTTGGGGCTTTCAGGATGGCATTTCGTTTGATTGAAAGAGTTGTCATCGCCTGTCCCACAAAGGCCCGTGCAAGTGGATAGCGATTGTGTTCGATGTATCGGAACAGGTCAAATGGCACATAACACACCTTGCCTTGTCCGACTGTGTTGACAACGGCTGCCGGATGTGATGTTAAGCGTTTATCCAATAACGGACTTGAAGCCAACAGGCCCAGCGGTTGGGTTTTGCCCTTTTTCAAGAGTTGCCAGGTGTCGCTGTAAACGGGCAGTGATCCGTCTGCGGCGGGCACATGAAAGGTGGTTTTTTCGGCTGTTGTGTCTTTTTTCGCGCCGAGAAAATCCGATCCGAAACGATCCAGCGCATCGGCACCAGACACGAGCAGGCGACCGCCACGGGCGACATAATTTTTCAACGCTTCGACCATGGGGGCTGACATTCGATTTTGTTCGGGTGCAACGATGGCTTCAAAATCGTTCAGCCGGGGCAGCAGCGCCCATTCGTCGAGGATGTCAACGTGATAGTGGTTTTCGAGCAAACTGTAAACAGCACCCTGCACCGGGCGGGTATCTACGCCGCGCCGCAAGTTGGCACCCGGCTGGCTGTAAACGTGGTGTTCGGAATGCAAAACAGCAACTTGCAAAACACTTTCCGTATTCTGGCACAGCATGCGTCGGGCTTTGATAAATTTGCCCACTTGTCGCAATCGCTCCACGCGCCAGGGCACCAACTGCCCATCGCGCAGGCCGCCGGGGTTTTCATAAATTTGCACGTTGCCACCGTGTGACAAAACAAGGGCGGCTTCTTGCTGTAACATTTCGACAGGTTTAAATGTCCACGGCGATTCAACTTTGCCCATGCCCTGGGCCGCGTAAAAACTCCAGATCATGACGTCCCACGGTTTGCCGCGTGTGGAGATAAACCGCGATTCACACCGGCAGCCATCCAGGCCAAAAACCCATGTGTTGTCGCCGCTGATCCAGTCGGTGGGCACTTTGGGTTCGCCGGGATTGTGAAAGGTTTGCAGCCAGTTGGAGCAAACCAGCACACCGGGTTTGTGGGCATGAACCGCATTGCAATATCGGGTGACATAGTCTTCAAAACTTTGCCGCGTAAATGAAATCCAGGTTGTCCAGTGGGCATCTTCTGATGTTTCGGGCGGTGTGGTTATGCCAGTTTGTTGGGCAAAGGCGGTGCGGCATCGTGGGCAATAACACGGTTCCACTGCCCAAACATCCCCATCGATCCAGAAGCCATTGACATGGTAGCGGTCGATGAGTTCTTTCAGTTGTGGGATTAGCAATTCATCCAGATAGGGACTGCGCGGACACATGCGTTCGGGTGTGTCCAAGGTGCCGTCTGTGCCAATGGCCGCACCACGCGGATTGCCCTTTGCATCAACAGCACCCCAATCGGGATGTTTTTGACCGGCGGCCTGATCCCAGATGCCCGAATAGTGACAGTGCAGGGGCAGGTTGAGTTTTTGCGTGGCCTCGCGCCAGCCTTTGAGGGCATCGCGTTTCACACCGGGGCTAACCGATGCGTTGGGCACCTGGCTAAACCAGCTTGTGTAGCCGGGGTGTCCTTTGCAGTCGGTTTGCACAAAATCAACCCCCAGTCGTTTGAACATTGGCACGAGGTTTTTAACCGTGGCCTGTGTGCCCAGTTCGGTGTCGTTTTTGTTGGCATGCAGGTCATAATGCAGGCCAAAATAGCGATTTTGGCCGTGCCACTGTCCCGAGTAAGCCATGGTTTTGCTCCTGATTGAATGGCGATCATGAAAGAATCGGTAATTTGCCATATTCATTGCAGGTGTTCAAAATGGTTCGAAAGCTTTCGCGCCAGCGATTTTCGGGCACATTTTCGGTGATGCCGATAATGAAGCGATCGCCCGGTGCGGCATCTTGCAGCAGTTTGCGCGTGGTGGCGGCAATGACCTCTGCCGAGTCGAGGTGAACGGCTGATGGGAAATTGATAAAGAGCGTTTTTCCAGGCCAGGCCACACGCGCTTCGGCAACGGTCATATCGGTGTCGGGTGCGGGTGAAAAGGCCTCCAGCCAGTCGAGTTTGGAACTGCCGATTTCTTTGGCCCAAAGTTTGTTGTTGGCATCGAGGTGACATCCAGCGAGTTTGTGGCCTTCGTGCAAAATGCCGCACACCGTTTCCCAGTGGGGCAGAACATAGTCGATGAAGCGCTGTTTGCCCAATACTTCGGAGGCATAATTGCCCCCGCATTGCACGACCTGTGCGGGAGATTTGGCAATGATGTGATACAAATCGCGCTGATTTTCTTCGATGGCCCGGTGAAGAGACAGAATTTCATCGCGGTGTTCGGCCCATTCGATGCTGAAAATTTCCACGTCCATAAAGGCATACATAATGGCGTGCAGGCCCATGCCCGGTGCCGTGGTTTTGAAAAACGCATCGCCATCTATCTGGGCCTGGGCTTTTAAAAAGCGGTCATAGGCGGGTTCGTAACATCTGTCTTTGACGATGAATTGAAAGATTTTGTAATCTTCCGGACTTTTAAATGGCGGTTCGATGAGCCAGGAGGTCGATTCTGTTTTTTCTTCGGCCATGCGCCGGTTGACATAGGTTAGGTTACCCACCGGTGTTTTCATGATTGAGCGTTCTAATGGGATGCCTTTTTCGGTGTAGTGAATAACTTCGGTTGTGACGTTGGGACTGCGCGTTTTATAAACGGAGCATGTGTCCAGGATGCCCATGCCGTTGTTGCGCAATTCTCGTTCGGCTTTGCAAAATGACGTGCGCCAACCTTTGAGGGCAAAGGGCACACGGTCGATCATATCGCCGCGAAATACGGCTTCTAAACGTTCGGCACAGGTCATGTAGGTCTCCTCTATCGGTATTGATGAACGGCTTTGATGAGTGTACAGACATTTTCAAACGGCGCGTCGTTTTCCATTTCGATATAAAAGATGCCGCCACCGCCGAAGGTGTGATAACGTTCGGCGTATTGTTGAATGGCGGCTTCGATTTCTGCTGGTGTGCCCAGGGGAATCAGGTGTTGCCGGTCGGGATGGATGTAGATGACAATGCCATGCTGTTTGCACATATCGGGAAAGGTGTTGGGATTGTAGCGTGTGATTTGTGGCCAGAAACCGTTGATGCCGAGTTCTATAAGTTCGCCAAAGATGTCGCCGAGATGGCCACAGGAATGGAAGAAGACTTTTTTGCCCGCGCGGTGAATGGGTTCCATGAGGGTTTGATAGCGCGGTTTGAAAATGTCACAAAACATGGAGGTGGAGATAATTTGCGCCGTCTGTGTGCCCCAGTCGTCGCCAAAGACGAAGACATCGGTGCCCAGACTCAGTTCACAAGCGATGTGTTGTTGCCAGTAATCGACGAGGCGATCCAGAAAGGCGAGCAGGTTGGAATCGCGAAGGGCAAGATCGACGAGGAGGTCGTCGATTGGGCACAGGGCGTGTAGTTTTTCAAAGATAGAGATCCAGCCGCGAAAAACGAGGTGGGTCTCTTTTTGTTTTTGAATGGCTATTTTTTCGGCTTCAAATTCGGGTGTACCCATGGCATGAAATGGAGGGAATGAATAGTCTTTTGCCGCTTGCCAGTTTGGAAATGGATAGGCAATGGGATGCCCGTGAACGCCAAAGATATTGTGTTCCCATGTGGTGCCCCATTCGTCGGTGCGGATTTCGCGGTATTGGCCCTGTATTTTAACTGTGCCTACAGGGGGGGCTGGGATGTGATCGAAGACGATGGGATTGTCGGGTGGATACTGGTTAAACAGATCGAGCAATTTTTGGCCGTGGGTGTGGAGACCAGCCGGTGATGAATGATAAACCACCGGAATTTTGTCTGGATGCCTGTAGTGAAACGCATCCAGCATGCGTTGGCGGGATGTGGGCATCAGGATTGACCATTAAACATTTTGACGGCGTCGATCATGGCAATGATGTTTTCAATTGGGGTATTCATTTGAATATTGTGGATGGTGTTGAAGACAAAACCGCCATTGGGGGCAAAAATTTCGCAGCGTTGCAGCACCTGTTTTTGCACGTCATCGGGCGTGCCAAAAGGCAGGGTTTTTTGTGTGTCCACACCACCGCCCCAGAAGACAATGCGATCCCCATAGTGTTTTTTGAGCATTTGGGCATCCATGCCGGTGGCCGAACACTGGACGGGATTGAGAATGTCGAAACCTGCATCGATGAAGTGCGGGATGAAAGATTCAACAGCGCCGCAGGAGTGTTTGAGCGTTTTCCAATTTGTGTGTTGGTGCACCCAGTCGTTGACCTGTTTGTAATACGGTGCATACAAGCTGTCAAAGGTATCGGCTGAACAGAAGGTAGAAGTTTGTGTGCCAAAATCTGTGCCGCACACAAAAAGCGCGTCGATGGCATCGCCGACAATTTTGTGGAAGATCTCCAGGTTCTGGATGCCGATTTCACACTGGCGTTCGAAAACTTTGTGGATGTAGTTCTGCCGTGTGGCGGTGGAAATGTACCATTCTGCGACGTCGCGAATGCCTTTGGGGTGTGTGAGAAAAGGTGCCGTGACGAGCGCAATGTCGCCAAATCCCGTGCCGCCAAAGGTGCCGATGCGACCATAAGGAGAATTTTTGAGGCGCTCGACTTCCGATTGGACATGCGCGATGTCTTCTCTGGTAGCAAGGCTGAATTCTTCGAGGTTGTCTTCTGGATCGAGTTTTGAATCGTCAATGGGTTCCTGGCGAATGATGGTGTCAAAAAAGGCCCCGCCGACGGGCATTCGGGCACTGGGCAAAACGCTTCGGTCGCCTTTGGGATAGATCAGCAGATCGCCGTTGGTGTCTGTGGTGGTTTGGAAATGTTCGGAAACCAGAACGGGTTGCCCCCAGGGCAGGCGGTATTCGCGCCAGTTGACATTGGGAAAACCGAAGATGGTGTTGCGCGTTTGAAGCCCATCGATGGTGATGCCCATCGCTTCTTTGAGATCGTTGTCGATCCAGCCGAGCATCTGGTAGGGTTCGTGCACTTTGACCGGGCGCTTTTCAAGGCTATAATAATCGCGCAATGCCCCCACGCATGACACATGGATGCCTGTGGTGGCCGTGCTGCCAAAATCGACCGGAATGGCATTGGGCGTTTGGTGGTTGAGTGCTTTTTGAAAATTCTCACGAGCGGTCATGGGGAACTCCTATGGATAATCACAAGGGGTCGAAGGTTGAGTTTTGGGGCGGGTTAATACACACATTCTTTGCATGCCTCAACAAAGGCATGGAGATTGGCCGGGTCGCCGCTGAAGAAATGGTCGGATGGGGCAATGATGTACCCGGCATGATTTTTTGTGACTTCGAAACAATCAAAAACCTGTTTGCGGGCAGCTTCTGGAGTGCCGTTTTCAAACCCGGCATTCTGGTCGAATCCACCAATAAAAAAGAGTTTGTCGCCCACATGGTGCGAGGCTTCTGACAGGTTGCAATCACCACCCATGCTGGGTGGGGTCATGGTTTCAAGGCCATCTGCACCGGTTTCAACCACCAGGTCGAGCATGGGCATTAAACCGCCGCACAAATGGCAGACTACTTTGAGGCCGGCTTCATGAAACAGGGCAGTTTGTTTTTGTTCATAGGGCAGGCAAAATTCGCGATACAGTTTGGGGCCGATCACCGTGCTCGATCCGGCCCCTCCACCCACTTCGACCATATCGGCGGGTGTGCCTTTCCACATTTCTGTAACATGCAGGGTTTTTTTAAGAATTTCATCCAGTGCATAATGCACAAAATCGGGTGTGTCCATGGCCATAATGATGGCTTCTTGCGTGCCCACTTTGGTGCAGAAACTTTGCCAGGGGCTGCCCTGTCCGGGGCTAAACGGGTGCGACCGCACGATGCCCCGGTCGGCCACTTTGTCGTGTGCGGATTGCACCGGGGCAAAATCGACACCGATGGGCACAGGCATATATTTGTTCCAGCGCTCAAAATCGCCTTCGTTTTTGATGAGATATTCTCGTTGCCAGTTGGTAATTTCGTTTCGCGCACCGGTGTGGTGCAAAATGCCTTTCGGAGTTGTAATGGTTTCTTCCCAGCGCCAGTTGCCGTCGGCATCTTGTCCGAGTTCTTTGCGGTTGACCTGCCATTTGGCCAGGTCTTTTTCATTGTAGAGATAACTGGGAGAAACATAAATGGCAAAGTCGAGGCCAAAATACTCGTTGGCCTGATACCAGTCCATGCCCTTGAGATAATATTTGAGATAATAGGTCATCCAGCCGTGAACCTGGCACGGGAGGCGGTCGGGGCGCCCGTTGTTGAGGGCGGTGAGCATGCGTTCTCGGGATGTCATTTCAGGCCTCGTATGGAACGGGTTCACAAAGTGCTTTGAGATGTTCAATTGGCGTGCCGGATGGGATTTCACACCCGGCATTGACCATGTAGGGATTGCCAACGTTTTTGTAGGTTTTTAAAATGGTTTCGCGAATGGCTCTGGGTGTGCCGTTGATGACGCCCGATACCGGATCGATGTTGCCGGTGAGCACGACTTTATCGCCTAAAACTTTGCGCGCGGTTTTCATATCGACGAGGTGATCAATATCAACGATATCGACACCCAGATCGGCAATGCCGGGCAAAAGGTGGGTGATGTTGCCGCAAATGTGCAGTCGCACCGTTGCGCCCAGGGTTTTGAGCGCAGTCACAAGGCGTTTTTCCTGGGGTTGAATGAGGCGTTCGTAGAGTTTTGGGGATACCTGACTGGCAATGGCATCACCAATGCCGATGGTGTCGGCTCCTGATGCGATCTGAGGGCGTGCAAAGTCGATGGCCGTGTCAACACATCGGGCCATCAGTGCTTCGGCAAATGGGGGATCGTCGATGAGGTCGATGAGGTAGGTACCCACTCCGCGCAAATCGGCGGCTTCGGCGGCAGGGCCTTCGACCCAGCCCATGATGGTGTAATTATTGGCAAATTTGGATTTGTAGGATCGAACGGCTTCGATGCGGTCGCGCATGCGTTCGGCAATCATGGGATCGGGCCGAGGAAGTGCGTCGAGGTCTTTGCTGTTTTCAAGTGGCGGATGGGCACAGCGGGGCACGCCGTCGCGCACGTATTCAATGTTGGCGCCAAATCCCTGCGTTTCGCGATAGGGATCGGACATGGTGTTCATTTGATCAATGCCGAAGTCGGTGTTGCAGCGGATATTGGCTTCAACCAGCACGCGATAATCGGAAGCACAAGCACCGTAGTTGGAGCCGATGTATTCGGCGGCATAACGCATGAGGATGGGCAGGCGTGGAAGAAAATCGACGGGTTTGTTTTGCACAGTGTTTTGATAGCGTTCGAGGGAGGTCATGGTGAAAATCCAAAAAATGGTTTTGGAAGAGGGTTTATCAATAAATATACCCCGATTTTGAGCGGAATGGTCAAAACAGAAACACTGTTTTAGCAAACCTGGGCGCAGGTGTTGGGGATATTTTTTTCAGGAAAATTGCAGCAGGTGTCATGAAATGAGGGATCAGAGGGGTATACTTCTGTCGTGTTGTTGACAGTTCTATCATTATCCATTATCATTAATGCGTGATAGGCTCTTTTCAAAATCGCGGCGTTGAAAATATCTTCGACGGTTTGGATTCGCGCGCAGCACGTCGCATTTGCCCACAAAATGTATGGTCTATTACCCGACGAAAGCTTGACCAAATCAACCGCGTGCGCGAATTGCGTGATCTGGCTATACCACCGGGCAATCGACTTGAACCGCTCAAAGGTGACCGTATCGGTCAGCACAGTATTCGCATCAATGATCAATACCGCATTTGCTTCCGTTGGACGGCTGGTTATGCTTATGAAATCGAAATTACAGATTACCACTGATCAACAGCGTTTGGCGATATTGGGTCGCCGATTGCCTATCAACAGGCCGCCGACACATCCGGGGGAGATGTTGCTTGAAGAATTTCTCAAACCTCTGGGTATTAGCCAGTCCACTTTTGCTGTGCGGTTGGGCATTTCTTTTCCCAGATTAAACGAAATGATTCGTGGCAAACGCGCGGTCACGATGGATACCGCATTGCGATTGGCGCAGGTGTTGGGTATGCCCGCAGACTTCTGGCTTGGGTTGCAGTTGGACTGGGATCTCTGGCATGCCCTGCGACACGAGAAAGCCGCTGAGATTGCAGAACTTGAGCCGTTAACTGATTAAATGATAAAACGCCCGATGTATTCTTGCCTCGGGCTTTTTTGTTGAGAATTGTGCAAACGGTTTATCCGAAAACATGTGCCGGTCAATTTGCGCAAAGTTGACGTTGCGATTTAAAAAGGAGAAATATAAAAGAGGGATGCATGATCATCATGCATCCCTCATCTTGAATATTGCGAAGGTTTTTACAGGGCATTGAATATCGACCGACAAAATATGTGTGTTACGGCCCAAATGGGTCAAAAATAAAAAATCGCAACTTGCTGTTTTATCAGCGAGTTGCGATTCAATTTTTTGGTAGCGGCAGAGGGACTTGAACCCCCGACCTACGGATTATGATTCCGCTGCTCTACCGACTGAGCTATGCCGCCCCATTAAGGAGTCCAAAAATACAGGAATTTTATTTTTTTGTCAAGCATGGTAGCCAAAACCCTGCAATGGGCAGGGTTTACCGGAAGTTTTTATGAGCAAACAGGCTTGAAATACACAGATTTTTATGCGGTCTCATCGGAAGCGTCCGCCACCTCGCCCTCCATGTGAACCGAGGGAAAGATGGGTGCGGGCAAGTTTTTGGCTGGATTTGTCAAGGGCTGTAAAATCGCCAATGACGTAGCGTTTGCGGGTTTGGCCATCTGTCAGGAAGATTCTGGGAAATGCGCTGATATCCAGTCCCCGGTCGCTGCGCAGGGTAAAGGTTGTTGGGCCATCGGTGGTATCGACATGCCAGATTGCTCCTCGCGTGCCACTTTCTACGCGGTGGATGCGCTGAATTTCAGGAATGTGATATCGGTTTTTGAGTTCGGCTTCGAGTAGCTGTCGGGCGCGGTCGGTCATGCCTGTGGTGGTTTCTAAAAGGCCGATCTCTTTTCCGGTGGCATCGCGCAGGCTGATCCATTGGTTGGGCGTGGAAAACGGAAAACACAGGATGATCTGGTCAACGGGTGTTTCGCAATCGTTGATCACGAGCAATTGCCGGGTGTCGATGTCGATGGCACCGGGGTCGAGCAGACGTTCTGAAAGCAGGTCGGGCATGGTGTGGACCGATGGTTAAAATGGACGGTGGAAGCGCGTTGAAACGTTAAAGGCGTTTGGAACGAACAAACGCGTCAATGCGTTTTTGAGCCGATGGAACACAATATGTTAATCGTTTGAAACCGCGCCTTCGGCGTCGGACAGGGCAAATTGCATGTCGCACAAATGGGCATACAAGCCGTCGGAGGCAAGCAGATCGGCGTGTGTGCCCGATTCAATCACGGTGCCTTTGTCGATAACATAGAGACAATCGGCGCGGCGCACCGTGGACAATCGATGGGCAATGGCAAAGGTGGTGCGCCCGGCCATGAGGCGTTCGAGGGCTTTTTGAATGAGCATTTCGGTTTCGGTATCCACCGATGAGGTGGCTTCGTCAAGAATGAGAATGCGCGGGTCGTTGAGAATGGCCCGGGCGATGGAGATGCGCTGTTTTTCGCCGCCGGACAAGCGCACACCGCGTTCACCAATGCGGGTGTCATAAGCATCGGGAAAGCCGCTGATAAAGTCGTGGGCATTGGCCATGAGGGCGGCCCGGATGATGTCGGATTCGATGGCGTCGAGTTTGCCATAGGCAATGTTTTCGCGAATGGTGCCGTTAAACAAAAAGGGTTCTTGAAGCACCATGCCAATTTGACTGCGCAACGTGTTGATGCGAACCTCTTTGATGGGATACCCATCGACGAGAATGGCCCCTGCATCGGGATCGTAAAAGCGGCATATCAGATTGATGATGGTGGTTTTGCCCGCGCCGCTGGGGCCAACCAAACCGATGAGTTGCCCCGGTTCTGCTACAAGGGAAACATTTTTGAGCACGGGCGGACCATTTTCGTAGGCAAAAGAAATATTTTGAAATTCAACACGGCCAGTTAATCGGCCCAGCGCATGGGCATTGGGGTTGTCGTGAATGTCGGGTTTGGTATCGAGAATTTCAAAGATGCGTCGGGCCGATGCGGCGGCGCGCACAATGGTATCGTTGATGCGGGTGAGGCTTTCAACCGGGCCATAAAATCGCCACAGATAACTTTGAAATGCAAATAGAGTACCTATGGTTAAGGCACCCCCAATGACCTGTGACCCGCCAAAAAGCAAAATGAGCAGGGGGCCAAACGAAATGACAAAACGGGCCAGCGGAAAAAAAGACACGCGAATTTTGATGATGCGGATGCTGATGTCCCAAAATGCCCGACATTTTTCGGTGAAGCGGGCCAGTTCGTGGTTTTCGCGGGCAAAACACTGGATCACACGGATGCCCGAAAGGTTGTCTTGCACTAAGGCACTGATGTCGGCAATGCGCTCGCGGGCCATGGTATAAAACGGTCGAATTCTGCGGTTATAACCGACGATGAGAATGCTGTAAATGGTGAGGGGTGCCAGCGTGATGAAGGCGAGTTTCCATGAAAGAGAAAAGAGAATGCCGCCAATAATCAGGATGGTTGCAACATCAATGACAATGCGTTCGATGGTGTCGGTCACGGTATTTTGAAGGGATTCCACATCGGCCGTGAGGCGAGACATGAGTTCGCCGGTGCTGCGGTCGTTGTAAAAACGCAGAGACAGGTTCTGAATGTGGCCATAGACCTGTGTGCGCAGATTGAGCAAAATATCCTGGCCGACTCGCTGCAGCAAATAGCGATTGATGGCGCTAAAAACGGTGTGCAAAAGATAAATGCCGAGCAGATAAAGGGCGAGTGTTTGAAGCTGGTTCAGATCGTTCTGGCTTTGTTGGGGCAAAAAGGTATTGCCCACGTACTGGCCAGCGTGAAAATATTTGGTGAGGATATTGTCTATTGCATGGCGCATCAACAAAGGTTGTGCGGCTTCAAGCCCAATGACGATGAGGGTGCACACAATGCCAACGGCAACTTGCACCTTGTATGGGCGAATGTAGGCGATGAGGCGAAGAAAGATGGCCATGAATTCTCTGGGAAAGACGTTGGAATGTTAACATCTTGAAAACTATGCGATACGATTCTGGTGGGGGTGGAACGTGCAAACGTGTTAACGTGCAACGCGATTAAACAACGCTGAGGCGCTTTTTCTGTTCTTCGAGCATTTTTTGCTGGCGCAATACGCGTTCGGGTGTGATGCGTTCGCGTTCGCGGGTAATCTGGAAATCGAGGCGATCGGCGTTTAGGGCAAACAACACGGCTTTTTCAACGAGGCTGTAATCGCTGAAATTGTTTCGATTGAAATTCATGGGGTCGTTAAATGAGACGGCTGGATTGGTGATAAAGCGCGGGCGTCCCGAAGGGTTTTGCGAAGCGGCATGCAGGATGTAGGGATGGAGCAAAAACACATCGCCGACGTTGCCAGTGGCTTCAATGAAGTGGTTGCACTGGTCGATGAACTGACCGAATTTCCCTTCTTGCGGCGTTAGTCCTTCGGGGTGGGCAAGCAGGTAGCGGGCAATGGGAGCAATTGAATCGGTGGCGACAAATGTGCCGCCGCTTTGGGGCAGCACATCGTCCCAAAGAATAATGGTGAGCAAGCCCTGTTCAGGGCTGTCGAGAAAATGCCGAAACCAGTCGCCGTCTTTGTGCCAGCCTTTGGCTTGTGGTGAGGGTGATTGCCAGGGTTCGGTTGCGCCCACGTTGAAATTGACAATGAACCCGTCTCGCCATTTGACAGGTGTTTTCACGCGGTCTTCACCGCCCATAAGATCACAAATGGCCCCATAGGCTTTGGGTGAAAAGGTGGCCACATCCACTTCGTTCATCGACGGCATGTGAATGCGCGGTTCGATCCATGTGGCGGGATTTTGGGGATCATACCCCAGGCGTTTAAAGGCCAGATCGAGCCAGTGTTGGATGGCGGGTTTTTCAAAACAGCCTTCTATTTTCACATAACCTTCGGCAATAAATTGTTCGGCCTGGGCATCGGTTAAAACGCGATAGGGTTTGGGCATACCCGCGGTCCTTTCACTGATTGCTGATGCATGCAGTTTCTTTTTAGAGGCGGACTGCTTCGAAAAATATATTTTAAGCGCGAATAATATAGGTTATTTTTGTATGTAATCACTGAAAAAGATGGGTGCTGGTTTTGGGATAAGCTCTTTTATCACATTTTTGTATGCCTTCGGCGACCTACTTTTGTAACGACACAAAAGTAGGCAAAAAGTCGTTCCCTCAAACGCCGGGAAGGCTGATTTTCCGCGAATACCCCCACAGGATGCATCCGATGAGATGGCCTGTTAGGCGCAGAAGTGTTTCAACGTGTGTTGCGATGGGAATCGCGCGGAAAATCTGTTCTTGTATTGCGTGTTTATTGACTGTGAGCATTGCAGGCGTGTATATCCTGTAAAGATGTGATAAAACCTTAGCTTTGAAAAAGTGGGGACGATGGCTGATCAAGTGGCCGTTGACAATGTATAGGATATACGGTACATCATGTCATATATGTTGTCTGGACGAGTTGCAAAAGACAAAAGTTCCCATTTGCAAATGGGTCATTCGTTTTAAAATGAGACAGATGGATCATAAAGTTCAGGCGCTTTTTAAAACCAGATTGAGGAGAACAATGATGAAACGCATCATCTGGTTGTTCGTGTTGTTGGGTTTGGGAACATCCCAGGCCGAAGAGGTCTATGTGGCACAAATTCACGGCACCATTTAAGGTGGGATTGCGGCTTTTGTTTCACGGGTGATGACGGATGCCGAAAAAGCGGGTGTGGCTGCGGTCATTTTTGAGATAGATACCCCGGGTGGTGCGGTGGATGCTGCATTGAACATTCGCGATGCCATTTTGTATAGTGACATCAAGACCATTGCATTTATTAACCCCAGAGCCATTTCTGCCGGGGCATTGATTTCACTGGCCAACAAACACATTGTGATGGTGGAAGGAGGAACGATTGGCGCTGCCACAGCTGTGGATTTGCAGGGCAACAAGGCCAGTGAAAAAGTGATTTCATATTTTCGGAACGAGATGAAAGCCACGGCTGAAAAAACGGGCCGGCCACCAAAATTGGCAGAAGCCATGGTGGATGAAGATGTGGAGATAGAAGGGGTGGTGGCCAAGGGCAAGTTGTTGACGTTGACCACCGAAGAGGCTTTGGTTCATGGCATTGCCGAGCATAAAATTTCGGCAACAGATGAAGCAGACAAATTGACGGCGGTGTTGAAGTTGTATGGTTTGGAGCATGCCAGTGTGATGCGTTTAACGATAAATTGGACCGAACAGGTGGTGCGCTGGTTGACGCATCCTTATGTGGCTTCACTGTTGATGACTCTGGGGTTTTTGGGATTGGTTTTTGAAATCCAAAGCCCTGGTTGGGGCGTTGGCGGCACCATCGGTTTGATTTGTTTGGGGCTGTTTTTTGGCAGCCATTTGATTGTGAATTTGGCCGATTGGACCGAGGTGTTGCTGTTTTTCCTTGGTGCCACGCTGGTGATTGTGGATATATTTTTTATTGCGGGGTTTGGGGTGTTGGGCATTCCGGGAATTGGCTTGATGCTGACCAGCGTGTTTTTGAGTTTGATGGGCCGTGTTGAATTGTGGACGTGGGATTCGGTGGGTGTGGTGGCCACGCCGTTGTTGTTGGCACTGATTGTAACAGGTGTTGTTGGCATTTTTATGTTGCGCGCATTGCCCCATTCAAAAATATGGGATCGCATGGTGTTGCGCACGGAGGAGAAGGCTTCAGAAGGATATCGCGTGGTGGAATACAGCGATTTGATGGGGGCACATGGGATGGCCATTACACCGTTGCGGCCTGGTGGCACTGGAGAGTTTGACGGGCAACGGGTCAGTGTGGCCACAGAAGGCATTTTTTTGGATAAAGACACGCCCATTACGGTGGTTGCCATTGAAGGCAATTTTGTCGTGGTTCGAAAAACAGAACAAATTGAAAGGGGATAAACATGGATTTGATTGTGTTGTTGCTGATGGTGTTGGCCGGATTTTTGTTGCTTTCGGTATTTGTGTATTTTATCCCATTGGGGCTGTGGGTTTCGGCCATTGCGGCCCGCGTGCACATTGGCATGGGCGAATTGATCGGGATGCGGCTGCGCCGGGTGCCACCGCGCATTATTTTGGGTGCACAGATCAATGCCACAAAAGCCGGGTTGGACATTTCAACAGAGTTTCTCGAAGCGCATTTTTTATCGGGCGGGCATGTTGAAAATGTGGTTAAGGCGTTGATTGTGGCAGACAAAGCCGGAATTAAATTGACACCAGAACGCGCGGCGGCTATTGATCTGGCAGGCCGAAATGTTTTGGAAGCCGTGCAGGTGAGTGTGAACCCCAAAGTGATTTTCACACCGATGGTGACGGCAGTGGCCAAAGACGGCATTCAGGTGAAAGCCACGTCACGGGTAACGGTTCGCGCCAACATTGATCGATTGGTGGGTGGGGCTGGTGAAGAAACCATTATTGCGCGTGTGGGTGAGGGCATTGTGACAACGATTGGGTCGGCAGAAAGCCACAAAGATGTGCTGGAAAATCCCGATCGCATTTCAAAAACCGTGCTGGCCAAAGGGCTGGATTCAGGAACGGCTTTTGAAATTTTGTCGATTGATATTGCCGATGTGGATGTGGGCGACAACATTGGCGCAAAGTTGCAAATGGATCAGGCCGAAGCCGACAAAAATATTGCGCAGGCTCGCGCCGAAGAGCGCCGGGCCATGGCGGTGGCATTGGAACAGGAAATGACCGCGCGGGTGCAGGAGATGCGCGCCCGTGTTGTGGAGGCCGAAGCACAGGTTCCACAAGCAATTGCCGACTCGTTTCGCAGTGGCAATCTGGGCATTATGGACTATTACCGGATGCGCAATATTCAGGCTGACACCTCCATGCGTGAAGGCATTGCCGGTGACGTTTCAGAAAAAGATTCTGGCGAACGGAGATAAAGCATGGATGCCCAGATACTGGTGGTTTTGTTTTTATTGTTCAGCATTCTGTCTTCGATTATTAACAAGATCCAAGAACGCCGTGGTCAAAAACTGGATGAAACCAAGCTGGAGCGCCGCGATACACCTCCCACACGCCGCGATCCTTTTGATGACGAAGAGGTTTTGCCAGACTGGGAGGTGCTGTTTCCTTCGTCAAAAAGAGAACCCGAACCGCCAGAATTTCAGGAGGTTGTGCCAAAACGCGATGTACAGGAACCGGCCCAACCCAAGCCGGAATTTCAAAACGTTCAAGGCAAACGCGAAGTATTGGAGCCCGTTGAAACAAAACCGGAATTTCGGGAGGTTGAAGGCAAGCGCGATGTGCAAGAACCGACACCGATTAGACCGGAGTATCGCCCGGCCGGTTATACCCCTCCGGTTTCAGTGCTTCGCCCCAGTACCCAGACCCCTGTGCCAGCAGAGGCGCGTTTTATGAAGCCAAAACCCACGCGTCGCAAGCGTTCAGGAAAGCTCCTTTTTTCGCCCCAAACCGTGCGTCAGGCGATTGTTTATAATGAGATTCTGGGGCCTCCGCGCGCCGAGAATATGCCTTAGAATTTCAAAACACCGGGTTTTCTGCTTGACATTGAACCGTGGGATTGAGATATTATGGCCCTGGGATTTTAAGATGCCGAAGTGGTGGAATTGGTAGACGCGCTGGACTCAAAATCCAGTGGGAGCAATCCCGTGGGGGTTCGATTCCCCCCTTCGGCACTATTGAAAAATGCGCGGTTTCAAGCACTTACGTCAGTTCGGCGTAAGTGCTTTTTTTATGCTAAAAATGGGCCGTCTCCCGACGTCTCCCCTACTTCGGAGTGCAAGACCTAGATTGATGGTGCAGGGTGGTTCTTTAAAAAGAGGCGCATGTGAAAGTGCTGGACAAGGTTATAGCAAATACCATATATGAATTGTTTTATTTTGCAGTATCGCTCCCGGCGGCAATAGAATTGTGTATTTTAATTTGTGCCCAAAACAGTGCTGGTCAAGGGGGAAGTGCGTATTGACGAAACACTATCGGGATATCGAGGAAAAGGTACGACCTGATCGAGATCGAGGACGGGTGAGCGAATGGGTGGGATGTGCGACTGTCGGAGGGGCGGGTGACTGCAAAGAAGATGTCAAATAGGAGGTAAATTGTGTTACCGAAGTCAGCGAACACGGTGATCATTGGCGGCGGAGTACTTGGTGCAAGTGCGGCCTTTCATTTGAGTGACTCCGGGCAAACGGATGTCGTCCTGCTCGACCGAGGGCCCATTGCCAGCGGTACTACCCCCCAAGCTGCTGGCCAAACGGGTTACTTGAATGTTGATCGGTTTGCCTTCGAGTTTGGCAAATATTGCATCGAGTTTTTCGAGAACTTCCATCAACGCACTGGGCGAGCGATTGACTTTCGGCAGACCGGCAGCCTTCGGGTGGCTTTGACCGAGAAGTTTCAAAACGATCTTGCCGCCAGGTCGGAAGCGGCGAATAAACTTGGGCACAGCGTCGAGTTCATTTCAGCACAGAAAGCGAAAGAACTGGTTCCGACCTTCACGCCACCTGAAGATTGTAAGATATTATTGATTCCGCGCGATGGATATGTGGAGCCCAAGTCGGTCGCTGTGGCATATGCAGCGGCGGCATCTGATCGCGGTGTTAGGTTTCTGACTCGCGTGGAGGCGACCGGGCTTGTTGTCCAAAATGGTCGAGTTACTGGTGTAAAAACAAATGCTGGCACGATTGACACAAAGTGGGTTGTGTTGGCAGCCGGTGCCTGGACGCGGCAGTTCGGACAGAAACTCGGTTTGAACCTGCACACAGTTCCTGTGCGGCATCAAGCATTTGACACTGCTCCGATAGGCGGCGTCTTACCCACACAGCCGATCGTGCGAATTACTGAACCTCAAGTATATGTTAGGCACGAAGCAGGCGGGCTACTCGTCGGGGGGTATGGTTATCGTCCACTCAGCTTTGATATGGATGATTTTGATCGGAAGTTCGAAATATCCGCTTTGGAAGCTGATCCGATCTATTACCAGCAGCTTCGCGATGTGGCGATGGGTTTTTTCCCTGCCCTTGCCAATGCCACGGTTGTGCGCGAACGTCGCGGTTTGCCAACGGTCTCTCCAGATGGTCGGCTGGTACTTTCCGAGCCATCGGGGCTACAAGGCCTCATCGTGCTATCGGGGTGTTGTGTGGGTGGTGTTGATCGGTCGCCAGGGGCTGGCAGAATCGTCTCGGACATCATCTGCCAACGCGATCCGTGGATCGATGCCAGCATTCTCAGCGCCGATCGCTTCGGCGACAGCTATCCTACCGATACCAGCCTGCGGACTCAGTGCGAGGAGATATATGCGCATCACTATCACAAAATCTATTGATCTGATGTGATTTGGAATAGCGGGCACAGAAAGAAGCAGAGTATAATGTAATTATAGGTCAAGGAGGAGTGCCCACGAAAGGTCAAGGGTTTCCCCTACGAAAAAGCGGTATGATGCAGAGTTCAAAAAAGGGTCAATTCGTTTTGTGCGACTTACCAAGTAAAAAAGTGGCTTAATCCACTGTCCACTTTTTCCTGTACATATCACATCTACATCGTGGTCATAATGTGGACTTGAAGGGAAGCTTAACGGATTCCCCTGTTTGGCCCGAGTGGTATGCGGCCAGAACGATTTCGACAGCGGCGCGGCCATCTGCTCCGGTAACGGGCGGTTCGGTGTTGTTGACAATGCAGGAAATAAAATCTCGGACTTCATCTGAAAAGGCCTTTTGCCGGGGGTTTTCCACGGTTTTGATGTCATAAACCGTTTCCCACTGACCAGAATTTTTGCGCGCAACCCGAACCTGGTTATATGGATCTACGTCCATCAGGCCTTCATCACCAATCAGCTGAGCATTGCATGAAAAGCCTTTCCAGCCAGGCGGCGGAAGGGCTTCGGAATAAAGCAAGTGTGCGCTGCCACCGTTGACAAATGAGAGCATGACCATGTGCGAAGTACGATCTCCAGGCACATCGGTTCGCAGGTTGTACGCGCTTGCAAATACAGCGTTGACCTCGCTGT
>CAXNEV010000009.1:0-20619 GCA_964200925.1 Candidatus Latescibacterota bacterium
CAATCCACAAAACCACCACCAGTCCAAAACCCACTGCCCGCAGCGTAATGCCTTCGCGTTTGGAACCTGAGGGAAACTGCTTTGCCTCATCCCTTTTCAGTGCTTCGGCCATAAATCAAACAAACCCTCCATACCCCTTCCCTTTTTAAGCCCTGTTATAACACAGAACTCAGCCCAAAATCTGAAACGTTACCAGAGCATCCAGATAATTTAAATCGAGCGGTTTGGTTACATATTCAATCGCACCTTCAGCCATGGCTTCGCTGGCAATATCTTTGTCATCCACCGCTGTAATCATGATTACTTTAACAGTGGGGTCCACCTTTTTGATCCGCCGCAACAGTTCCACCCCGTGCACACCGGGCATCATGATGTCGAGAAAGGCCACATCCGGGTGTTGTTCCTTGACAATTACCAGCGCGTCATCGGCATTTTGCGCCTGAAAAACCTCGTGTCCTTTGAGGTCGGAAAAAAAATCGTGAAGGAGCTGACAAATATTGACATCATCATCTACCACAAGCAATTTGGCCATACCCAAAAATCACTCCAGGGTTGTTGCGTCTCAAAATCCAAAACTCACCGTGTGTTTGCCTTGTCAGGCCAAATAGACATCGGCCTCATCGCTGATGACTCGCTTCGCTCGTGACCAGCAAAGCACCCGCTGATTCGCCCATTCGCTGATTCGCTTACCCATCCCACATGTGCCGGGCCAGATCGCCAAATAAATCGGCCCGTCTCAACTGATCATAACGCTTGTGAATGGGGCGTTTTGTAAAATCGCACAAAGAGGCATCCAGATCACATGTGGCCACAGCTGTTGCGCCTGGCGTTTTGTCAGTCAATGCCAGCAATTCACCTGTTGGGCTCACCACACATGACCGCCCGCCATTGACGGCAGCCACAATATGCACCTGATTGTCAATGGCCCGTGTGCGTATAAAAGACTCCCACAAACTGCCCCCTTCACGGCCATCGCCCATATTGGAAAACAAAATGATGTCCGCGCCTTTTAAAGCCAGCAACCGGGGCACTTCGGGATAGTGGCCATCATAACAAATCATGTAGGCAAGCACCCCAAAATCCGTATGAAAAATCGGCAGTTCATTGCCAGGGGCATATCCGCACAACAACCCTTCATTCAGCGTCAAATGCGTTTTGCGATATTTGCCCACCAGCCCGCCATTGCGATCGATCAACAAACCCGTATTGTAAACCGCATCACCCTGGCGTTCCAAAATGCTTGCCGCCACATAGGCCCCGCGCTGTCGGGCCGCTTCTGATAACCGTTCAGACGTTGGCCCCGGAATGGGCTCGGCCCAATCAACTGCCCGCCCGGGCAATCCGGTCATATTGATCAACTCGGGCAAACAAATCACATCGACATCTGTGCCGATGGCCTGAATGCGCTGGGTATAAAAATCCAGACATTGTGCGGGTGATGTGGGGTTTTCGGGATTGCCAGAAATAGCGGCACAATGCACCTTGTGATGGCCTGTTTCTTCTCGACCTGTCACATCGCACAACCGAACATCACCCCATCGAACCGTGCCCGCTGGTGCCCAGGCCAAAAATACATGAACAGTCAAATCAGGCACGGGATCTGGTGCCACAAACACATGTCCAACCCGATGCCAATTTCCCGATTGTCCTGTGTGATCCAAATGCGCAAAAAAACGAGGTTGATCTTTTGCACCCGTGGTCAAAATGGCACGCACGCATTTGCCCGGTGTCGCAATCTTTTCCGTTTGAAACAGCGCTTCAATGCGATATCGACGCCCGGACACGATCCCTTTTAGGGGCATCTGCCAGCACCCGCAAGACAACCGATTGCCAGCCCCTGAAATCACCAGGGCCGGCCCACCCCCCGGCCCCCCGTGTGGATCAATCTGAAAATCGGGCCGAATTTCTTCGCGTGGCACCCACGATGTCCATGCGCCGGTATTCAGCATCAAATCAGTAAAAGGAAGCACCTCTGCCTGCATAAATTCTCCCATTAAGTTTTTTGCCTGCGACGCCCCATCAACCGCCGCTCAAAATGCACCCAAACCATTTTATCAGATGTTTCTTCAACCGAACGGCCCACAACGCGAAACCCGGCGTTTTCAAAAAGGGCACACACACCGGGCAACTGCGCCCCAACCGTGACATCTATCAGACGCACACCTTCGTGCCGCAAATGATCCAGAACAACCTGCAACAAAGCTGTGGCCACCCCAAACCGACGGCGATCTGCCCGCACAACAATGCCAGTTAACACGGCAATGGTTTCATCCTGTGCCCAGACAGCCACACCAATTGTCTCGTGGTTTTGCCGGGCCACCATCGCACACCCCACATCCAAAATCAATGGGGGATTGCGCGTGTCAAAAAAAAACCGCACCAGCGGTTCGGCACACACCTGGGCAACAAGATTTTGCAAAACCGCTCGATCGGCATCAACGGCCTGCTGAATACAAACGTCGGGCAACATAACCAATCGATTAAAATTCCTTATGCGTCTTTGCGTTCGAGCAATTCAATTTCGTATCCATCGGGATCGGTCACAAACGCCATTTTTCGCCCCGTGGGAAAAGTCTCGCGCCATTTGGCAGGCCAAATGTCAAGGCCCGCTTTTTCCAGCTTGTCACAAAAGGCAATCAAATCGGGCACCCCAATGGCAAAATGCATCAAATCTTCCTGTACATTCAGCTTGTAATCATCCGAATAGGTAAACTCAAGCGTATGGGCATTGCCCGGCAGTTCCAGATGGCAAACCTGGTTGCCCGCGGGCGACTTATCGGTTCGGCTTTTCAAGACAAACCCAAAATGATCGCAATAATACTTAATTGAACGGTCCAGATTGCTCACCCGAACGCGTGTGTGCAAAAAGACAACCATGCCAAACTCCTTTCAAAAAACAACGAACCACCTACGAAATGTTCCTGGTCGGTTTTGTTCATTGTTCACTGTTTATGTGTTTATAGCAGACGCCCCAAAGATACACATGAACATTGCAAAGACAAGCGAAAACAAACCTCGCACACCTGCTGTCAAAAAGAAACCACCCATTCTCAGAAAAATGGTTTGGATGCATTTTGAGCAAAAAAAATCAGGCCAAAAGCCTGGATGATTTTAAAATCCTTCAAAACAGCGCCATCATGCAGATACGGGTCGAACAGCGCCATTTTGTTGATGAACCCCCAGAGCCACTTGCACCTGGTGCACAGCCCTTTTATAATGATTTTGCACAGCGCTTTTAGAAATGGCCAGCAAAAGCGCAATTTCTGAATAGGTTTTGCCTTCTGAACGCAACAACAACACCTCGTATTTTCGGCCTGAAATGGCGGTCTCAATCACATCTTTGACCTGGGCCAACCGCACCGGATCGGGTTCCTGGGACATTAAATGGCTGATATGACAGGGCATATCCTGAGCTTGTAGCGCATCGGAAAGACGCATAATGTCTTCTGGCGCAAAACAAATTTCCCGCGTGGTATCGTAGCGGAGTTTGACGTATTTCATAAACAGTTCAATATTTTTAAGAATGATTGCGGAATAAGACCAACCGAGGGAAGAAGAAAGAAGTTTCTCTTTTCTCTTTTCCCGAAAGCTCGGATTATTTCATTCGCGACCCTTAATAACTCTTGAAAATCAATGGTGTTAGAATTGCGATAATTTAGCCTATTCAAATCGGTCTGGCAAGAGAAAACTCTGCCGCAAATTCGCCATATAAAACACTCATTTTTTATGTGCTTGTAATACACACAACATATCGCTGAAACATGATCCATTCATATTTAAGCCCCCGGCTTGCACAAAGGGTGCAATTTTTATACATTCCATTCTTGCAAATATCAGCACGTTGATTCCTGATCACAAGGAGATATCCGCCGCATGAAACCCATTGCAACCGTTGTTGTCACCCCCAACTTGCCCGAACCCTTAATTGCCCTGGAATCCTTGGCTTATAATTTGCGCTGGGCCTGGGACCCCGATATGGTAGAACTCTTCCGCCGCATCGACCGCGACATGTGGGAAAAAGTATATCACAATCCCGTTCAGTTGCTTGGGCAGGTGAGCCAGCAGAGATTGCAACAATTGTCGGAAGACCTCGGTTTTCTCGCACACCTCAAACGCACCACCGAAGCCCTCCATGCCTTTTTAGAAGGCGAAACCTGGTATCGGCGCACGTATAACAACACCAAAAACATGCAAGTGGCCTACTTTTCTGCCGAATTTGGCCTCACAGAATCACTGCCCATTTATTCGGGGGGGCTGGGAGTTCTGGCAGGTGATCATCTCAAATCGGCCAGCACCCTGGGCCTGCCCTTTATAGGCATTGGGCTGTTGTATCAGCACGGATATTTTAACCAGTATCTCACCAACGACGGATGGCAACAGGAAGACTATCGAGAAAACGATTATTACAATATGCCCGTGCGCCTCATGCAAAATGATCAGGGCAAAGACATCACCATTTCTGTAATGTATCCCGATGGCGAGGCCACCATTCGCATCTGGCGCGTCATGGTAGGCCGCATTCCGCTCTTTTTGCTGGATACCAACCTTGAATCCAATGCCCCCAGTTTGCGCGAAATCACCGGCCAACTTTATGGCGGTGATGGGGAAATGCGCATCCGGCAAGAAATTCTGCTGGGCATTGGCGGCATTCGCGCTCTTGATGCGCTGGGGTTGCGCCCATCGGTTTGCCATATGAATGAAGGGCACTCGGCATTTTTGGGGCTCGAACGCATACACCAGGTGATGGTTGAAGATCAAACCGACTTTGAACATGCCCGCGAACAAACGATGGCCGGAAACATTTTTACCACCCACACCCCGGTGCCTGCCGGTCACGATGTGTTTCCCGTATCGCTGATGGAAAAATATTTTAAACCCTATGCCCAGAACATCGGCCTGTCTTTCCCCGCCTTTTTGGAACTGGGACAAGAAACTCTCAACACCAGCGACGGGTTCAATATGACAGCTCTGGCCTTTCGGCTGTCGTCTTTTCGCAATGGCGTGAGCAAACTCCACGGCAAGGTGTCACGCGCCATGTGGCAATCGCTTTGGCCCAATGTACCTCAAGACGAAGTACCCATTAACCACATCACCAATGGCGTGCACATTGCCTCGCACATTTCGTCGCAAATGCGCAGCCTGCAAGACAATTATCTGGGTCCCAGGCGTTTGGAAGAACCTCAGGACCAATCCGTCTGGCAACACATCAACGACATCCCTCCCAAAGAACTCTGGCGCGTGCACGAACGCCGTCGCGAACGCCTTGTCGCCTTTGCCCGACGGCGGTTGCGCGAACAACTGCGCCGAGAATCGGCCTCACCTGTTGAAATTGCCCGCGCCGATGAAGTGCTCAACCCCAGCGCATTAACCATTGGTTTTGCCCGGAGATTTGCCACCTACAAACGCGCCACGTTGCTTTTTCACGATATCGACCGCCTGGCCCGCCTTTTAAACAATGAGGCATTCCCCGTACAGGTCATTTTTGCAGGCAAGGCTCACCCGCGCGATCATGCGGGCAAGGAACTTATTCAGGCCATTTACCGCCTCACCCAACGGGAGAATTTGCACCATCGGGTGGTTTTTATCGAAAATTACGATATGTGTGTGGCCCGATATCTCGTGCAAGGTGTTGACATCTGGCTCAACAATCCCATGCGCCCCATGGAAGCCAGCGGCACCAGTGGCATGAAAGCCCTCGCCAATGGCGCTTTAAACCTCAGTGTGCTCGACGGCTGGTGGGCCGAAGCCTATCAGGTGGATGTGGGCTGGGCCATTGGTCAGGGTGAAGAATATGCCGATCATGCCTATCAAAACCAGATTGAAGCCAGTGCAATTTACAACATTCTCGAAAAAGAAGCTGTGCCGCTTTTTTATGAGCGCGGTGTGGATAATCTGCCCCGTGGTTGGATTGCCCGCATGAAAAATGCCATGCGTCTGTTGTGTCCCATTTTTAATACCCATCGCATGGTCATGGAATATGCCGAAAAATTTTATTTGCCTGCACACGAAAGGGCTTGTGCCCTCACCGCCAAAAAAGGAATTCGAGCCAAGATGCTCTCCGATTGGAAACGCCAGATTCGCCAGGCCTGGCCTCAGGTGCGCATAATCAATATCGCATCAAAGTCCATTTCCCGATCCCAGGTGGGCGATATCATAGAAGTACAAACCCGCATCACCCTGGGATATCTGACGCCACAAGATGTGAAAGTTGAATTGTACTATGGCCCGCTCAACGCCAGTGGAAATATTCAACAGGGCAGTGTGTTGCCCATGCAATATGAAAAAATCGACCATGACGGCACGCAAATTTATGCGGGTAAACTGGCCTTTCACGCCAGTGGCCGACAGGGATATACCATCCGCGTTCACCCGTCTCATCCCGATCAAAATACCCCATTTGATCTGGGCCTGATCACCTGGGCCTGATTTTTCGTTGGCGCGTTTAAACGTCAGCACGTTCCACCCCACACTACCAGAACCGCAGTCACCTGACTTTCAAGATTTTAACGTTCCAACGTTCCAACGTTCTAACGAGATTTTAACGTTCTCATCTGGTCATTCTATCCCAAATTGGCTATATTTAATCCAGACCAAAACAAAGCCACCGCGCCCTTTTTCGGGTGCGATCAGGGAGGGATGTTGTGACCGCACAGGCCGTTGAAACCAGCGTTGTATCCCCCGCCTTTCAAAATCTCCTGCAAACCGCCCAACAAAGCCGTTTCAACCACGATTTTACGCTTTTAACCAGTGCTTATGAATTTGCCCAAAAAGCCCATCAAGGCAACCATCGCATCTCCAAAGAACCCTATATTAACCACGCTCTATCCGTGGCGAACATTCTGATTGAATTAAACCAGGACACCGCAACAGTTGTTGCCGGCATGCTCCATGATACCATTGGGCATGGCAGTGCCACGCTTGAAACCATAGAAACCCAATTTGGAGAGCGCATTGCTCGCCTGGTTGATGGTGTCACCAAAATCAAAGACCTGTCCTATCAATCCCCCGAGGACGAACAGGTCGAAAATTTTCGCAAAATGTTTCTGTCGATGGTGCGCGATTTGCGCGTGATTCTCATCAAATTTTCCGACCGCCTGCACAACATGCGCACCCTTGAACCTCTTCCCCCCGAAACCCGAACGCGCATGGCTCAGGAAAGCCTCGATATTTACGCCCCACTTGCCCATCGGTTGGGCATCGCGCGCATCCGCTGGGAACTGGAGGATCTGGCCCTTAAATGGCTCGATCCCGAATCTTATCGCAGCATTCAGGAAAAAATTAACCTCAAGCGCCACGAGCGAGAAGCCTATATCGAACAGGTGTGCACCCCGTTGCTCAAAGCCATCAACGATGCCGGCATACAGGCCGACATTTCGGGGCGACCCAAAAATTTTTACAGCATACACAAAAAAATGCAATACCTGGGCAAGGCCTTCGACGAAATTTACGATTTGCTTGCCCTGCGCATTCAGGTCAACACCGTTCCAGAATGTTACCATGCCCTGGGGCTGGTTCATTCCATGTTTACCCCGGTTATGGCGCGGTTCAAAGATTTTGTGGCAACCCCCAAAAGCAACATGTATCAATCTTTGCACACCACTGTGATTGGCCCCCGCCGGTTGATGCTGGAAGTGCAAATTCGCACTTTTGAAATGCACCAGACCGCCGAAGTGGGCATTGCTGCACACTGGTTATACAAAGAGGGCAAACAAAAAAACTCCGACATCGACCGCCACATGACATGGCTGCGAAGCCTGTTGGAATGGCAAGCCGAAACATCCGATCCTCAGGAATTTATCGAAGACCTCAAAATCGATCTGTTCCCCCATGAAATTTACGTCTTTACACCAAAAGGCGACCTCATTTCGCTGCCCGAAGGGGCAACCCCCGTTGACTTTGCCTATTCCGTTCACACCGAAGTGGGCAACCGCTGTGTGGGTGCTCACATCGACAACCAGATGGTTCCGCTTTCCACACCACTTGAAACAGGCCAAACCGTTTCGGTCGTCACATCGCCGCACCAGCGGCCCCATCGCGATTGGCTGTCTTTTGTCAAAAGTGCAAAAGCCCGAAACTGCATTCGCCGGTATTTGCGCGAAGAAGCTTTTAACCAGAGTGTGCGCCTCGGACAGGACATGGTGGATCGCGAATTGCGGCGGCGGCGCAAACGCCCCAAAGACGAAACCCTGTTGGAAGCCGCAAAAGAGTTTAACCAGCCCAATCTCACCTACCTGTATGCCGCCATTGGCAACGGCGATGTGCCCATTGGCAAATTTTTCAACAAACTCTTTCCCAAAGCCCGGCGCATTTTGGGTGATTTGCAGGAAGAAAGCCGCGAAAAAAACAAAAATGCCCTTCGCATTGGCGATTTGAAAAATGTGATGATTCACTACGCCCGCTGTTGCAACCCCATCGCCGGAGACCCCGTGTTGGGCATCATCACCCGTGGACGCGGCATTTCCGTACATCGGCGCGATTGCCCCAATCTGGCCAGCCTGGCCAACGATGCCGAACGCCTCGTTGAAGTCGATTGGAGCACCGACCCTCAAGAAACCTTTACCGTTTCCATTCAGGTCAATGGCCACGACCGGGCCCGGTTTTTATCCGATGTTTCACAGACCATGGCCAGCCTGAACATTCCGGTCATTGGCGGCAGCATCAACACCTCTCAAGGCGATGTGGGCAACCGGTTTCAAATTGAAATTCATAATGCCAAACAACTATCCGAATTGTTCCAGAAATTGCGCGCCGTTCCTGGTGTGACATCTGTCTATCGCATGGATGATTCTTCCGCACAACCGCAGTAAACAATCGATTAAAACCGCCCATCATAATCCTTGTCAGATGGTTATTGCCCCGTTAAAGTGCGCCTCAACAAATTCCCATTCACAGCAACTTTTGCAGGAGGCGCATAAATGGATCCCTCATGTCTCACCCATCGGCTCACCGCTGAAGAAGCCACCCAGTTTAAACGCGATGGTTTTTTCATTGTCGAAAATGCCCTACCCCAGGATCTGGTTGGCAAACTGGTCAAAGTGGTTGACCGCGTGGATAAAGAAGAACGCGCCCGCATGGGCAAAGGCCCAAACGAGCGCATCAACCACTACGACTTTATCGGCAAAGACGACCTTTTTTTAGAACTCCTCGACTGGCCCAAAACCTTTCCCAAAATCTGGGGCCTCATGGGCTGGCACATCCAGCTTTATCACACCCATCTCACCGTCACACCACCCGAACCCGAAGGCAGCACCCTTGAAAAAGACGGCCTGGGATTGGGCTGGCATCAAGACAGCGGGCGCATCAACAACGACTTTGATATGGAACCGCGCCCGATGGTCTCCCTCAAAGTGGCCTTTTTTTTAACCGACACCTCCGAAACAGGCCGGGGCAACTTCTTCGTCTTACCGGGCAGCCACCTCAAAAACAAATTTCCCGGTTCCGATACCAAAGCCCCCATCGAAGGAGCCGTTCCCGTGCAGGTCAAACCGGGCAGCGCCGTCTTTTTTGACCGGCGAATTTGGCATTCGGCCAGCGCCAACTACTGGCACACCGCACGCAAAGCCCTCTTTTATGGCTATTCTTACCGCTGGTTGCGCCCCCGCGACGACATGCAGGTCGCCCATTACCTCGACCGCTGCGATCCCATTCGCAAACAATTGCTCGGAGTCAGTTACTCCGGCGGACGCGGGTTCACCTCTCCCACACCTCAAGACGTGCCTTTAAAAGCATGGATTGAAGAACACCTCGGCAAAGAAGCCACAGGAGCTTAAATTTTCTCATACAAAAATGAGAAGGCCGATGCAATCGCATCGGCCTTTTTTACTATTGTAAAAGATCGGACAAATTCTTTCCCACTGACTCTCGAATGCGTTTGGCAACTTATCGTTCAGTTCCACTGCTATTTATCGCGCCTCTTTTTTCACATCTTTTTCAAGTTGCCGTTTCCAAACATCGAGTTTGACCAGCGCGTCAATCGGTGTCATTCGCGCCACATCTAAACCGCGCAGTTCATCCAGCAACGGGTGTTCTTCTATTTCAGGCACCACAACAGGGGCGGGCGCAAACAGTGAAATCTGCCCGTTATCATGCACATGTCCCACCTGTTTTTTTTGCATCGGGGACAGATCATGTTGTTCCAACCGTTTCAAAATTTCACGCGCTCGTGTTATCAGTGCAGATGGCATCCCCGCCAGTCGGGCCACTTCAATGCCATAACTGTGATCGCACCCACCGCGCACGAGCCGGTGCAAAAATACAATCTCTTCGCCCGATTCGCGCACAGCCACGCTGTAATTTTTCACACGCGGCAACAACTCTTCCAATTCGGTCAATTCATGATAGTGTGTGGCAAACAATGTGCGGGGCCGAATCTCGTCGCAATTGTGCAAATATTCGGTCATAGCCCATGCAATGCTCAACCCGTCAAACGTGCTGGTGCCGCGCCCAATTTCATCGAGCAATACCAGACTTTTTGGCGAGGCATTGTTCAAAATATTGGCCGCTTCATTCATCTCCACCAGAAACGTGCTTTCGCCTTTTGCCAGATTGTCTGAGGCCCCCACCCGCGTAAAAATGCGATCCACCACGCCAATATGCGCCTGGCTGGCTGGCACAAAACTGCCCACTTGCGCCAGCAACACAATCAACCCGGCCATGCGCAAAATCGTTGACTTCCCGGCCATATTTGGCCCGGTAACAATCAAAATCTGTTCCGCATCACCATCCAAAAACAAATCATTGGGAACAAATTTTCCGCTGGGCAACAACTGCTCCACCGCTGGGTGACGTGCCTCCTTTACAGCTATTCGCGTGCTGTTGTCCACAACAGGCCGCACGTAATCATGAGCCGATGCCACTTCGGCCAATGAAGACAACACATCCACCACCGCAACGGCCTGTGCGGTGCGCTGTACGGGTTCAACCCATTTGGCAACCGCTTCGCGCAGGGTTGCAAACAATTCTTTTTCCAGTTCTTTGGCCCGCTCATCTGCCCCCAAAATTTTGGCTTCCCAGTCTTTCAGATCAGGCGTGATGTAGCGCTCGGCATTGACCAGCGTTTGTTTGCGAATAAAATCTTCCGGGATTTTTTCCGAATGGGTATGTGTCACTTCAATATAATACCCAAACGCTTTGTTATAACCCACCTTTAACGATGAAATGCCCGTGCGCGCCCGCTCGGTCTCCTGCAACCTGGCCACCCAATTTCGCCCACCCGAAGCAATGTCGCGCAACTCATCCAATTCGGCATGATAGCCCTTGCGAATGAGACCTCCCTCACTGACCAATGCCGGAGGATCATCTGCAATGGTTATGGCAATTAGGTCAATCAAATCACCCAGATCGGGCAAGCCCTGATCGCGTGCGCGCACCAGCAAGTCGGCCTTCGCCTGTTGCAATGCCACACGCAACGGGATCACAGCTTCCAATGAACTGCGCAACGCAACAAGCTCGCGGGGATTGGCCCGGTTGCAACAAATCTTCGACATCAACCGCTCCAGATCCCCCACCTGGCGCAAAATAGTGCGCACCTCATCGCGCAACATCGGCTGTTCCACCAGATCTTGCACCGCATCCAATCGCGCTTCAATGCGCCCGATATCCAATAGCGGTTGTGACAACCAGGTGCGCATCGTGCGCGCCCCCGGAGAGGTACACGTTTGATCCATCACCGAAAACAACGTGCCCTCTCGCCGGCCATCCTGCGAAGAGGTGATCAATTCCAAATTGCGCTGCGTGACCAGATCCAGCACCATCACCGATTCGGTGCGCTCGCGCGACAATCGCGTGATATGCGAAATGGCCCCCTTTTGATTGTCGCGCAAATAACACAACACCCCACCCGCAGCACAAAGGCCCGCCGTCAAATCATCACACCCAAACCCTTTCAGCGATGTCACCCGGAAGTGTTCTTTCAACACATCATAGGCATAGGCCTGTCCAAACAGCCAATCCTCTTGATGGGTCAACAACACCCCGGGCAATTTTTCGCGCACATCACCTTCGTTTTTTTTGGCCCATTCACTTGGTGCGACAATTTCGGCAGGCCCCAAACGCGACAAAATTTCCCACACCTGATCTGCCGGTTGTTCCGACACGCGAAACATGCCCGTAGAAAGATCGGTCACAACCAACCCTGCCACATCGCCTTCTACAAACACACCCGCCAGATAGTTGTTGCGCTTTTGATCGAGCAAATCATCCGACAATACCGTACCCGGTGACACCACCTGAACAACTTCGCGGTGTACCACTTTTTTGCCTTTTTGCGGGGGCTCCATCTGTTCACAAATGGCCACCTTTTTGCCCGCGCGAATGAGCCGGGCCAAATAGGTATCCAGCGCATGGTACGGAATGCCAGCCAGCGGGGTGCGGTCTGACCGCCCGTTGTTGCGCGACGTTAACGTCAACCCCAGCAACCGCGATACCTCGATGGCATCGTCGTAAAAGGTTTCGTAAAAATCGCCCATGCGAAACATCAGAATCGCGTCGGCATATTGCTCCTTAAACCGCATATACTGTTCCATTGCCGGCGTGAGTTCTTTGCTCATATCAAAAATCCTAACGTTCAAACGTTATTGTTTATCCGTAACCACACAGGGCAATTTTTCCAATTGCGAAATCTTTTTGCGATCCAATTCTGCCAGTTCCCGACCGTGGTATGGCCCTGTAAACACAAATTGCAACGGCGATCCTTCACGCGCTGCAATCGACACCACAAAACCCGCCTGTTGAAGTCGGTTTTTCAAAGCTTCCACATTGCGAACATTGCCAAAAGCCCCCACACGCACCCAGAAAACCGATGGGTGCACAGATGATGAATCGGGCCTTGTTAAACCATCGCCTTTCGGGCGCAGGTGATCGATCAAGGCCTGCAATTCGGCCTTTAAATCACCAGCCCCCTTTTGCATCCAGACTTCGGCCAGTTGCAGGGCCTGATCGCGCCGCCCCAGCAGCGACAGAGCCTCAATGGCCCCCAAACGCGCCAGTGGCCCCCATTCTGATGCCGAATGTTCAATCGATTGGTTAAAAGCCAACAGGGCCGAATCGGGCACATTCACCGCCAGATAGGTCAACCCGATGCGATAAAATGCGGCGGGCACATAATTGCTTTGCGGATACCGCTCAAGCAACCGATGGTATCGCCGCCGCGCACTCAAAAAACGCTCACCCGGATCGGCATAATCGGCTTCGGCCAGTTCAAACAACGCGTCATCGGCCAGCGCATGATCGGGGTGTTTTTCCAGCAACCGTTCAAAAAACCGCCGCGAACTGGCCCCTTCGGTTGTCAATCGGCCCAGATAATACAATGCTTCAGGATCATCTATCTGTTTGTCGAGACGATCCTGAAAGGCTTTTTGAGCCTCCTGAAACTTTCCGGCCTCAAACAGCGCAACCCCGTTTTGCGCCCAACCGGGGGCAAAAAGAAAGCAAAAAATAAAAGGCAAAAAACACAACACCCTCACCCATCGTCCTGGCAACGGCCTTTTGCCTTTACCCTTCTGAATGCTGAATTCTGAATGCTGAATGCTTCTTTTTCTATTCTCCAATGGCTTTCCGATATGAAAAATCGAACAACAACTCCCACTCGCGTTGCTGAATTTCCCGACACAGGGCTTCCATCGGTGATTTGCCCGCAAGTGCATCGGCACACAGATCGACAAATTTAAAAGCATCCCACGCCGTTTGGGACATCAAAAAACCGGGCGCATCTTTCGCCACCTTTGCAATTTGAGCAACTTCTTTGCACAAAGATGGAAACAACGGATGGTCGCCCACTTTGCCAAACCAGTATTTGGAATTTGAAAAATCCGGTTCGCGGCGGTGCATAATCCCATGCCAGTAACTGCCCGTAGAGGTGTGAATACCCTGGCTGATGGTATGCGATGTCGTTAAAAAATTGTGATACAACCACGCCCCCGAAATGCACGATTGTGCCATATCGCCATCCACCACTTTTTTCCCGGCAAAAGCGACCTCCGCGGTCAGGGCATCCAGTTTTGATTTTACAGCTGTATTTTCCTGACCGCCATCGAGCGGATTCAACCGCTTTTGTGAAATCAATTCGACAAACACAGGCCCATAAACACTGGCATCAAATCCCATCTTTATCCTCCTTTACAGCGACCCTCGCCGCGTCAAAACCAAACGGTCTTCCTCCGGTCGGTAATAGCCCTTCACAAAAACCCGCTCGGTAAATCCCCACTTTTCATACAACCGAATGGCGCCTTCATTAACCGGGTCAACCGTTAAAAAACACGCAACCTTTAAACGATCACATTCGGCCAATACCGCATCAAACAAATGCGACCCAATGCCCTTGCCGCGACAGGCGTGACCGACAAACACCTTGTGCAAACAATACAATCCCTCTGTTGTGGTTGGAAAGGCCAGCACCGCGCCAATCAGTTTATGTTGATCCCACGCGCAAAACACCAGCGCGTGTTCTGTCCACAACCGCCAGACATGTTCCCCGTCGGGAATATACTCACTATTCCGGTTTTGCGCCCATGCCTCGCGATCCAGTTTGGCTATCTCAAGAAAATCCCGTGATTTAGCACGTTCAATGGTCATCTTTGTTTTTCCATTATTTGTCCCGGTGTCCAAAACTTGACTATCCAGTTGCATCCTGAACCGTTGTTTGTGGCTTTGCTTCCCTTTCCAACCTTCCAACCGCATCCATCAACCGACTGGCGTTTGTGTGCAAATACCGCATGGTCATACTAACGTTTGAATGCCCCATCAACTCCATGATCGATCTTGGGTCAACGCCCTTTTCCGCCAACCTGGTGCCAAACGTGTGCCGAAGATCATGAACGCGAAAAGCCGTTGAAAGGCCAGCCTCTTTTAAAGCGATTTTCAAACGATTTCGAGGAACATCGGCATGAAGGGGGAGGTTGGCCCGTTTCTCTTGGTAAATCGACGGGAAGATATACGGGTTTGTGATGTGTCGGGGATGACTGGAAAGCACGTCTTTAAGTAAACCATTCATTGGAATATAACGGTTTTTTCCTGATTTGGTAATGAAATTCTCATCGTTCACAACTGCAATTTGCCTGCGTCGAAAATGCAACGTTTTCCCACGTTGCATTGAGAATCTCTCCAATCCGCATCCCGGTATTTAGCGCGACCACAAGGAAAGGATAAAACCAGTCTTTCGCCTGTTTGGCCACCGTATAAAGGCGTTCGGTTTCTTCTTCAGTAAGCGCGTGAATTTGCGCCTCTGGCATCCGCTCAACCTTCACACTTTTGGCTGGGTTCTTTGTCAAAAGCCCCCATCGAATTGCTGCATTAAGAATGGCCTTCAATTGGACCAGTTCAAGCATTATTGTTCCTGGGGCTGCATTTACCGATCTGAGGGCAACATAATCCTCGACCTGTTCGGTTGTGATTTTGTCGAGCGACTTATTGCCGAATGTGGGCATGAAATAAAGCTTTTCTTTTTGCTGAGCATCTCGCCCCTGGAGCTCATCGAGAAACTCGCCGCTCTCGTGCCACCCCCGCGCCTGAACCTGGTGCGCTATCACGGCGTCCTTGCCCCCAACGCGGCCGGCCAGGAGCATATCGTGCCGGGCCCGTGTCCCGGAAGACTCTGGTGACGACTGCTGCTCCCACAGAGACCACGCCCCAACCCCATTCTGTCTCACCCGCACTGGAACACAGAATCCCGCCCGGCATGCACCAGGCGAGATTCTGGATCATCAGATCGTTCCCGATACTGCCGCGTGGTTATTCCCTGCCCTGCCACAACTGCCACGCATCACCCTGGTCCTTCGATGTCAGCAGCGCGCGTCCCCATCCCCTGCCCGCCCTGCCCGAACCCGCGGCAACATCCCCGCGCTGATCATTGCGGTAAAACCACATCGTTGACCAGTAATCGTAAGACAAAAATAGCGTCCCCTTGCGATCCACGGTCAGTCGGTGGTAGTAAATGCTGTACTCCGACAGCGGCGCAGCCACCAAGAGTTTCGGTGCTTCCCAATCCTGTCCGGGCAATTTGCGCTGATAGGCCAGCGATGCCCAGGACGCGCCATTCAGATGCGCCTCGTCGGACCGCCACAGGCGAAATACCAGATGCAACACATCGTCGGCCCCGCATAAAAAGCCAACATAGGTCTGTCTCAGGTCATCCGCACTCGTGCGTGTGGCCTCGGTCCACCCGCCATACGCATCATTCGGCTTCAGCGAGCACAAATACTGAAAAGGCCGCCCGTGCGTACCCACCACCACATGGATGTACCCCTTACTGTCCATGGTAATGCTGGGCGTATTGTGTCCATCATTGGGCGGCGGGCCAAAACTCATAAACACCGGCTCGCCGATTAAACCCGTCTCCCGGTCATAGGTAATCACATAGGCCGGCACACCGGGAATCTCATCCCGGCTCACCGCTGGATCAGTCGCCTCTCCCCAGGCCACATGTACTTTTGATCCCCGCGAAACCACTGCAGAGGGAATCCCGGAGTGCATCGAAAAACCCAGCGACGTCTTGCTCAGCAGCATCGGCTCGCCAAACACAATCTGCCCATCATCCGTCTTCTCGCCCACAATCAACTCCAGATCGTTCACCGTGCGCCAGCGCAGCCCCTCCGAGTGCGGCTGCATCCGGGTGAGGCGCACAACAGGCGGTGGCCCACTGGGCACATTCTTTCCCGAAAACTGCTCGAAATCCCAACTGCGCGGGTCCTCCTCGCGCCCGGCAATCGCATAGGCCGCAAACGTCTCCCCGCCATCGGTCGAATGCAGCAGCGCCACCGTACTACCCGATCGCCCCAGCAGGTACAGATCATTGTCAGCATCAAACGCGATCTTTGTGCCCATCACCGACCACGACGACGCCTGAAACTCCGGCACCCGCTTCACCACCGCCTCAGAAATCCGCGTTGCCACCCAGGCGTCTCCCACCTGCCGGTACAGATGCTGTTCCGTCACCATGTAAGGCCGATTCTCCAAATCGAAATACACCTGATTATCAACCGGATAATCGGGGAGGTACCCCAACTGCCGATTCTCGTGCGCATAGGGCGCCAGCACCAATGGCAGATTCAGCGTGCGCTTTACCGGAGCCTCACCCCCATGCACAGTCAGAGTCGCATACGTCGTCACCTCCGGGTGCTGTTCCGGCGTTGCCCGCACATGGCAAACCAGGGTCTTGCCCTCTGCCGGCGCGGCATAAGACACCGTGACCGTGCGCGCCTCGCCCGCCTGCAAAACCACGCGATCTTCCGACAGCCCAGCCGGCCAGGCCGCGCCCGGAAACTCCAGCGACAGCGCAAAAACCCTCTGTTCGGCGGCATTGTTGTGTACCTGGAACGCCATCTGCCCCTTCTCATCCGGCGCAACCCAAACCGTGCGCTGATACGGACTGATCATCCAGCGGTGCTCCAGAAACGCAAACCACGAATTCGGATCGGGCGTCCACACCGACAGATCGGGATACCGATCCCCCCGCTCCCATCGCGTCACTCCGTCGATATTCACAAATGCCTGCCCGCGCGGCACATGCAGCCGCCACAGGGCGTGTCCGCGCCCGGCACCACCGGGCACCATGTACTTCGCCGATCCTTCCACCCCCTCGGCCGTTCTCATCCGCAGGTACTGGCGAATGGCCGTGCTTTGCGCCTGCACCACCGGAATCTCTGCCACCTGTACGCCCGTTTCATCGTACAACGCAAGCTGTTTCACATCCGCAGGAAGCCCCTCCACCTCAATCTCAAACGCCTCCGCACGCGGCAAAAAACACACCTCCGAAGGCCGATCCGCATCCAGCAACACAATCGGCTCCTGATGCCGCTCATCGCGATGCCCCCGCGACGTCTCCACCACATAGGCCGCCGCATTGGTGCGCATGCCCCAGGCGAGGTTAGTACCGTACCGATCATCCCGGATATGGATCATCAGTGCATAAATCCCCGTGCGCGGCACCTGCGCCTTTAAAACCGCCCGCTGCACCTCGCCTCCTGATGCGGGAATCACCACCTCGCCCAGAATTTGCCGATCCGGCCCCGATAGAATCCCGCGCACCTCCGAGCCTTGACGCTGCAGATCGAGATCGCGCTTAAAAACTTCGACTTCCAGTTCTCCGGGCGTCGCCAAAAAATAGGCTCCGCCTGCACCGCCAATTGACCAATCCATCTGTCCCTCCTTTTTCGGCGTGGTGCCATGCGCACTTTGCAGCACCGCACACAACGCCATCACAATCATCATAAATCGCCACACAGCTACCTCTCTGTTAATGCCTCAGGATATGACCCTGCAGAAAAGAAATCAACAAAATCTCGCCGCTCTGCTTAAAAAAAGTTGAACCATGCCGTGCTTACATATTATCCTGATTACATCCCTCGGGTCACATGAACAATACGGATTTCTATGCCGATGAATGCCCAACCCTCGCTGGCAAAACAAGAAGCACCAGCGAGCCCTGCCCAGCCGGGCTTTGCCCACCGGGGGCAAAACCTCGGCGAGAATTTACGTTCTCGGCAAGGTCGGCAATATCGTTTTGAGCCTCGAATCTGGCACAGTGTTTCCGTGCTTTGATCCGGGGCTTCATCTTTTTTGGCTCCCTTACCCACACCACACCACACCCGATTACACGGTGGGTGGGTGAACAACAATTTGTTTGAAGGCAATGTGGCGCACATGTGGATTGCAGATCGGGTGAATGCGGTGAATGGGCCTTATAACACCTGGTTTCGGAACAAAACCCATTTTGGGCGGTATGAGAACGGCACGCACTGGGCCGCGATGGGGAATGTGTTTACCGAGGCCGAGCAGGCTGCCCCCACAGGGGGGGCAGGTCATTTGGCTACAGCGCAAAGGTGGGGCCCCGAATTTTTTTGCTGGGGATGTCGCCCCTGAATGCGACGCTGACTCAAACATGCCTGCAAGCCCGCAGGATACGCGATCGCTGACTGGCCATATCCTTACATGGCCAGCCGAGATCGTCGCTCTAATGGCACGGCATCATGCCTACATGCAAAGCAGCGCCCGGCTCATTGAAGAACCGGGCGTGTCATCTTGTTTCCCGGACTGCTGCCCTGCCATAAAATTTCTTACACATCCTTTTTTTTACCGCTTTTGAGCGACTTACAAAGCTAAAAGTAGCTTAATAGAGTGTCCACTTTTTCCAGTACTCATCAGATTGCGGCGCGTGCCGTACCCGGCCAGCCACACCGGGGTCTGGGGGGTGATCACCCGCCTGGCGAGGCCGGCCTGCCAATCAGTCTTGGTCTTCATGGTAGCGCCAGCCTTTCTCCGGGGCGATCACAAAATGCTCCACCAACTCGGCCGGTAGCTCGATGCCGATGCCGGGCCGCTCGGGCAGGGCCACCGCCCCGTCGACGATGGGGAAGAAGAGTTCCTGCATGGCCTGCCGCAGGGGCGACCAGTACACCTCCGAGGGGGCGCTCTCGAAGATGGGGGTGATGGGTGAGTACGCGGCCAGGTGTACCGAGGCGGCGCCCAGCAGATGGGTGGACCAGTTGCCCGGGCACACCAGGGCCCCGCGCGGCTGGGCCAGCTCGACGATGCGTTTGGCCTCGGTGAGGCCGCCGCAGGTGGTCATGTACGGCTGGGCCACCTGCACCCCGCCCCGGTCCATCAGGTCGAGGAACTCCCAGCGGCTCACCGTGTGTTCGCCGGCCGCCAGCGGGATGGGTGAACGGGCCGCCAGTTTGGCGTAGGCCTCCATCGAGTCCACCGGGAAGGGGGTCTCGAAGAAGAGGATGTCGTGCTCCACCAGGCGCTCGATGGTGGAGAGGGCGATGCCCACGTCGTTCCACAGATAACCCACATCCACGGCGAGGGTCACCTCCGGTCCGACCGCCTTGCGGGTGAGGCGCGCCAGCTCGACGATGGTGGCCTGGTCCTGGTACATGGGCTCCACCTTGAAAGCCCGGTATCCCAACTCCCGCAGTTTGACCACCCGCTCCACCTGCTGCCGGAGCACACTCTCGCGGTCCCACTGGTCGGAGATGATGGTGCAGTACGGCACCACCTGACGCCCCTCACCGGGCCGCCAGATCTGGTGCTGGGCGCGCTCCGCCCCGCCCAACAATTGGTACACCGGCTGCTTGAGCATCTTGCCGTACAGGTCCCACAGGGCCACGTCCGCTGCGCCCAGGCAGATGATGGCCCAGCCCCGTCGGTTGCCGTGCAACATGCTGTTGTAGAGTTTGGTCCACAGCCGCTCCGGGTGGCCCACCTCCTCGCCCACCAGCTGCCGGCCATAGAGCGACTCGGGTCCGTCGAGCACGGCGCGGGCCACGCCCGGTGGCACGGTGAAGATCTCGGAGATGCCGGTGAGGCCCTCGTCGGTGTGGATGCGCACAAAGGCCAGGCCGTGGATACGCGATGCATCCACCTTGCCCTGGGGCTCGGGATCGCCCAGGACGAACACTTCGCTGCGGGTGATCTTCATGTTTTTCCCCCTCTGTCGCGGACACAGGGCCGCGAGAAAACCCGCGCCGGATTGGCCACGAGGAGCTGCTCTAACTGTTCCTCACTCACCCCGCGCTCCCGCAGCAGGGGCACAAAGACCTCGAGCAGATATCCGTACCCCTTGCCGCCCGAGTATTTGAGGTGGCGCAGGGAACAGATATCCTCCGAGAGCAGCACTTGGGC
>CAXNEV010000010.1:0-20230 GCA_964200925.1 Candidatus Latescibacterota bacterium
GCGTCCCGCTCTTTTTTTTGCCCTACATTTTATTGCCCTATTGGGGGCACAATGGCTGGTTTGACAATGGCTTTTTGAAAACCATTGCCGATGCCCTTTTTCCCACCACCGAATGGGATCCACATGGCCGCGAATACTGGCGTGTATTGGGCCTCATCCTTGCATGGCCTCTTTTTGTCTGGAATGTTTTCACATCCCAGCCCCTGTGGGCATGGCTTGTCATCAGCCTTGTACAAACCTTCATCCTCATTCCCCTCATCGTCTGGCGTTGGGGCAAAGGGGCCTATTGCGGTTGGATTTGTTCCTGTGGGGCTTTGGCCGAAACACTTGGGGATACCCAACGACACAAAATGCCTCACGGGCCCCGTTGGAATCGCACCAATATGGTTGGCCAGGTTGTTCTGGCATTGGTCTTTTTTATCTTCTTACTGCGACTCATCGGCTGGGCGCTGCCCTATGATCACCCTGTCAACGCTGTTTATATGGGCCTTTTTATGGGCAAAACTGTCAGTTGGGGCAACTTGCCTTTTCCTTTGAGTTTTTTAAACTATCAGTGGTTTGTCGATCTGTTTTTGGCAGGCATTGTTGGCGTGGGGTTTTACTGGCATTTCAGCGGTCGCGTGTGGTGCCGGTTTGCCTGCCCACTGGCCGCATTAATGCATATCTACGCCCGCTTTTCGCGCTTTCGCATCTTTGCCGACAAAAAAAAATGCATCTCCTGCAATGTCTGCACCTCTGTCTGTCATCAGGGCATCGACGTCATGAACTTTGCCAACAAAGGCCAACCCATGAACGATCCCCAATGTGTGCGCTGTTCGGCCTGTGTGCAAAGCTGTCCCACGGGCGTGCTCACCTTTGGCCAAATCGATCCAAAAACGAATCGAATAATCAAAACCGACCGCTTGCAAGCCTCACCCGTTCGAATGCAAGAAAGCGTATAACATTTTGTGTATGAGAACTTACCCCTGACCTCTTCCAGAGAGGAAAGGGAAATGTAACCCTTTGATATTTTTGTGATATTTAAACCATTTATTTTCTCCAAACACATTTTGGGAGGACGCATTCTTGAAGCGTGTGCTCGTATTCATCTTTCTCTTTTATACTTTCCCTGTTGCCGCACAAATCGGCAAAACCATCACCGACTTTTCACTTCAAGACCTTGAAGGCACAACTCACACCCCTGCGCGTTATCGGGGCAAAGTGCTCGTGTTATTTTTTATGGGTTACAACTGACCCACCTGTCTGGCGGTGGGACCGTCAGTCGAGCAAGACATCTGGCAACAACTTCGAGGGCAAGACATCCAACTTCTGGGCTTGGATGTTTACAACGGATCCACCTCACAACTCCAAGGTTATCGAAACACCACCCGCGTGTCCTTTCCTTTGCTGCAAAAAGCCGCCAACGGCACCAGCTACGGTGCCGGGCGAGAAGACCTCGTCGTAATTGACCGACAAGGCATTGTGCGCTCTATTCTCAATGCCGCACCCACCGACAATCGCAAACGCATTATTGATCAAATCCAAACTTATCTGGCTCAAACCCTGAGTCCCGCACTCTCTGTGCTGTCCAGCGTGCCACTTGGCCCCATCGCATTTAACCAAAGCACCACCCAAACACTCACCATAAACAACACCGGAACCGGCACACTTTCTGTCACAAACATCCAATCATCCTCAGAACGTGTCACCATAAGCCCCACCGCCTTTGATGTGCCCGCAGGTGAAAAACGCGACCTCACCATCACCATCACCGCGTCCACCAAAGGCGATATTGTAGCCACCCTTACCATCATCAGCAACACCCCCGACAATCACACCGTCACCATCCATGCCACCGTGCCCAATGCCCTGCCCATCGCCGTGAACGACACCGTGCGTATCATTCCCAATCAGCGCATCAACATTCCCGTCTTGCAAAACGACAGCGATCCCGACAACGACACCCTCACCCTCTCCACCCTCACTCAGGGGCAAAACAGCGAAAGTGTCATCATCAACACCGATCAAACTGTTCACTATCGCCCAAACCCCGGCTTTACCGGCATCGACACCTTCACCTACACCTTCACCGACGGCTGGAAAGGCACTGCCACAGGAACCGTCACCATCCTCATTCAAGAACCCGTAACAAATAACCAAACCCTAAAAGGCGATTTCGACGGCGACAACCGCGTGGGCTTTTCCGACTTCCTGGTATTTGCACAAGCTTTTGGCACCACCGATGCCCGCTATGATCTCGACGGCGATGCCCGCGTCGGCTTCTCAGACTTTCTCATCTTTGCCGGATTATTTGGCACCGCCTCAAAATAATCCTCTGGCAATGCCAAAACAAAAGCCCTGAATCATCAGATTCAAGGCTTTCGACGTTCTTTTTATCACTCAAAACGGCAAATCTTGCTGATCGGGTTTTTTGTAATACCTCCGCGATCCCACAAAATAAATCAGACAAACCACCATAATCACAAACGCAAAAGACATCGAAATCACCTGCCCATATTCAGGCCACCACAAAATGCCCACCGTTAAAACCGCAATCAATACCCCAATGCGATTGCACAATGTGCCAGTCCACACTGCCAGTCCATCGGGATCTTCCACTTTTTTCGGGTTATAACCCGAAATCAACTCAACGCGTTTTTTCACCCCTATAAAATACCCGAGCAAAAAACACGGTATAACCACCAGCACCAGCAGAACAACAGCCGTCATCCAGATCACGGTATCACCTCACACAACAAAAATGCTGCAATCTGATCCGCACCATTGATCTCCTGGCGGTCCACACGCGGCAGTGCAAATAATGCTGACAAATGGGCAAGCCACGCCCCCGAATCAAAATCCCCCTCGGCAATTGTCACTCCCAACATCTCGCGTTCAATAAAAGGAATCAACATATCCGATTCGCGAAAACTCGGTCGCGGAATATATCCAAATGGCACACCTGCCCAGTACACCTCGGCCAATGTGCTATATCCCACCTTGCTGATTACCGCATCACAAGCGTTCACCAGGTCGGGATGGAAAAGGTGTGAATTGCGGGGAATATGCACCAGATGACCATTTCGACGAATCACCTCTCCGCTGTTGGGTAATAAAAAACAAACATCCTCATATCCCAACAACCCATCGCCACCATATTGAAATGGTGTGCCCCCCATCGTAATCATGACGGCTTTGGTCTCTTTGGACACCCCAAGTGCCTCGCGCACCTCTTCACGCGATTGGCGCGTCTCGCGACTTACAGGTGACACCACACATGTGCCTTTTTGCACATCACATGCCGGTTGTGTTTGCACATGATAGTCCGCTGCTTCAAACACACCGCGCAAATAATCAATATGTCGCAAAAATCCCGGCACCTCGCTGACCAACGGTGTATAAATCCAGTCCCATGTAAAATTCTCAATCAATACCGAAGGCAAACCCGCTTGTTTTGCAACCACAATGCCCAAAGGTGCAATATCACAACACACACAAACACACGACCGCAGCCCCTCGGCCAACGTGTCCACAAACCCCGTATCAAACGGCAAAAAGACATCCAGCCGTTTTAAAGATGCATCCAGATCCGCAATCAGGGGTGTCTTTTGAACCAGACCCAGATCTGTCAACACATCGTGATACACATAGTCACCCGACAATGACTCGGCAAAAATGCGCTCGGGTGCTTGGGTAAAAATGTGAAAGCACACCTCAAAATCGCGCTTCTGCACCGCAGCCATCACTGCTGCTGCCCGTGTCGCATGTCCAAATCCGTGCGGAGTAACAAAATAAGCCACATGACGATGCATCAAACAGCTCCAATCTCACAACTGGTGAAAAACGCCAAATCTCATGGTTTTATTCACCTGAAAACATGAGACTCTCATGTAAATTTGATATAAATATACAGTGTTATATATTTATATAACTATAATAAATATATAAAAAATAATATTTTATAAAAAATTTACTTTTTTATATATTCTGGCACAGAATTTGATTATATATTTATACAACAGTAAGTTCGCATGTTTCAAGTATATCTAACACAAGGAGGCCACCATGTTGTCCAGATTTTTTCATATCGCAGGTATTGCTGTTTTAACGCTTGTGTTATTTGTAGGCAATGCTGCATCCAGCACCTATCGGGTTGATCCTGCATATTCTTCCTTTGAAGTTCAAAACGATATTCATCCCGTCAAAGGATCGTTTAAAAATTTCGAAGGAACAATTGTCTATGAACCAACCCAGGTTGAAAAATCATCTGTTGATTTCTGCCTCAAGGCCAACAGCTTCAAAGTTCAAAGTGACGATGTGATGATGGGCGGTGGGTTGTTTTTTGACCTGAACAAACACCCTGAAATTCGCTTCCACAGCACCAGCATTGTCAATAATGGCGACTATCTCCTGGTCACTGGCAACCTGTCCATGCTGGGAGAAACCCGCCAGGTCACACTGCCCGTCGAAATTTTGGGCCGCGGTACACACCCCAAAGAAGGTTTGCCCATTGCCGGTTTTGCTGCCAAGTTAAAAGTTAAAATCTCCGACCTGGGTGTTAACACCTGGACAAATGCCACAGGCATTCTGGGCAATACTCTGAATATCCAGTTGAAATTGGTGGGTGTCAACAAAGAAGCCCAGGTAAACATTCCCAAACAAATACCATCAAAATTGTAACAGGCCTGGCAGTCACAAAAATCCCCGAAGCGGGCGTACGCTTCGGGGATTTTTAATATCCTCCAGCCCATTCAATCAAACACCTTTCACTTCCCCCACAAAGGTTGTGCCACACGCACAGGGTGTCCTTCTTTTTGTGCTTGCTGAATGCACAAATTTAAATAGTGATCTTGACAGGCTTCATCCAAAGGATAAAAAGGCGCACCACCGTCCACATGCTCGGCCATCTTTAACAGACACGTCCCCACTGCAATCTCATCATCCGACAATTCTCCTGGTATCAGTGGATTTTCATATACCCACTGTGCATCAGCCTGATATCCCTTTAAATAATTGCCTTCCAAATTCCCCTCAGGCCCTGCACAATGTCGGGTAAATGCCACATGAATCGGCGTGCGAAAATCCTTCAAATACACCGCCGTGTCGTTAATGATTTCTCCATGTGTTCCACGCACCAGCAACCGCTGATTGCGAATGTGTGAAAAATATTGATCACCCACAAAATCAAACACGCCCAGCCGATCTCCAAAATCCAGCCAGGCAATCGTCTGTTTCGACTCCACAATCGACTCTGCCTGTGGTGGCCCACTGCGATTGGGGCTTTTCACAATCGGCGAAGCAAACCCACAGGCCCTAATCGTTGGACACTCAAACCCTACCCCCAAAAATTTCCGAATCAAACTAATGCCATGATACCCATGTGCCGCTGATACCTGTGCTTGGCTGATGTGTCCCAATTTACCACTCTGTACAAATGCCAGTTTCGCCGCATGGTGCGGTTGCAAAAAATACTGCTCTGCCACCTGAATCACAGCCCCACCTTCCACCCGTTTACACAACGCTGCCATTTCTTCCACCGTTGGCGCAGGTGGTGTCTCCGACAACGCGGGCATTCTGGCATCGGCCAATTGGTGCAACAGACCTGGATTCACTGGCCAGGGTACACTCGTCACCACAAACTTGGGGTTTTGCGCCAGCAACTCTTGTAATGAGCCAAATAACCGAACCCCATATTGTTTTGCCAGCGGTGCAGCCTTTTGCACATCCCGCGTCACCACGCCCACCACAGAAAACCGATCCGGACATGCCTTTGCCACCCGCAAATAAAAATGCGATCGCCACCCGGTACCAACAATGCCAAAAGAAATCATCGTTCAACACTCCTGTTTTTTCCTTACAACTTCCGTCCATCTCGTCCCCCACCCGTTCCACAATATGGTTTCCCTGGTTCCCAATCATTTTCCACTGGCTTCACAAAATCGGATAGCGGCAAAGTTACCGCGCACCCATACCGCGCCGACATATATGCGGCCTCACACAATTCCAGTGCCGCAAGTGAACTATCGGCAATTTCATAATTGGCCCCTTCACAATCCATTTGCTCGGCCAATCGCTCCAAATGGCGTTGATGCGCCGTTCCCATCAGTTGTGGCACGTCAAACAACTCGCCAGTTGGATATTCTGCATTGCGCATCCGATACCGCGAAGCCCAGGCATAAAATTCAATATCTCCCTGTGTGCCCAGCAACCGAAAAACCGTTCCGCTGCTGTTGTGATTGACATGAACCTGATCCCCTGTGTGCATCACCACGCGCACTCCGCTTTTTGTTTGCGCCGATGTCACCGCCAGCGTTTCAACCTGTACTCCATCGCGATATGTCCGCGTACTTTTATCATATGCCGCCAGCACATGGACAAAGGGTTCTTCAACCAACTTCACGACAAAATTGAGCCAGTGAATCCCCGCATTGATAATGTCCCACTTGTTGCACTGGATCTCCACCAGTTTCAAATTGCCAATCTCACCGTTTTTGACATGATTCAAAATGCGATGCACATGCGCTGCCACCAGCAACCCATGCGGCACTGCCACCGGCAAATTCTTCTTCTTAATCAAATCCAGCAATATTGCCCCATCTTCAACATTATCTGAGAGTGGTTTTTCAACCAAAATGCCTTTTAAAGGCAATGCCAACGCATCCCGCGTTACAGACAAATGCGACGGTGGCCATGTTGACACACACACCACATCCGTTGGACATTGTGCAAACATGGTTTTGTGATTGGCAAATGCACGAACACCTGGATAACATTCTGCAACCGGTTTGCGAGCGGTTTCGCTGATGTCGGCAACAGCCACCAGTTCAAAACGATTGGATGCATCCAGTGCCTGCAAACTCAATTTGCCACCAGATCCTGCCCCCACAACCGAAGCCGTATAAGTGCGTGCCATTTTACCTTTCCTTGTTTACACATCCCGTTCAATTATCTACAAGGTCATTCATGATATCCGCATGCGAAGCATCGGTCGGCCAAAAGAAACGGAAAAATATTCTCCTGTGCTCTGGCGTTTGGTACCGGGTACCATAAAATGAATGGCAAATGCACGGCGCTGCCGATCCGTGTGATTTGGAGGGGTATAATGCAGGGTCTGACAATGGTGCAGCATCACCCCACCGGCAGGCAAATCAACCACAACTGCCTGGGTAGCATCCACATGCCCACCCAGATCCAGCAAGGCACTGGTCTGTTTGGAACGCTCATGATCAAAAGGTCGCAAGTGCGACCCAGGAATCACATGCATCGCGCCGTTTGAAACATCCACATCATCCAGCGTCATCCAGCACGACACGAGATTGGCTGGTACACATCGCCAGTACGCATTGTCTTGATGCCAGAATACGGCATCGCCATTGTGTGCGGGTTTAAAAAGGGCCTGATCGTGATAAAGTTGAATGTTGGGACCCAGCAAAGATTCAATCAGATCCAAAATGCCATCGTGATGAACCAGGCGGCGAAAATGCAAATTGCGCTCGCACATCTGCATAATCTGCAACATTTGTCTCGGCGCATTGTTTTTGGCATTTAAATCGTCCGTATCCGTCATGGCCAGATTACGAAAGCGGCCATTCTGTCGGGCCAACTCAAATTCCTGATCGTATTCACAACGCAAAATATCAACTTGATCACCATCGAGTATTTTGCCAATTTTGAGATACCCATTTTGGTGAAAAAAATCGATTTGTTCCTGGGAAAGACCTGGCATGTCAACCTCTCATTGTTGCGCGTTTATTTAAAAGTGGCTATTTCGACCAGCGTTTTTTTTTGAATATTCGGCACTTGTGCTTTAGGGGCCGGATAACCAACCACCAGCAAAAGAAAAGGTCGCTCACAATCGGGCCGCTCCAGAATATCATTGAGAAAACCCATAGGGCTTGGTGTGTGCGTTAACGTTGCAAGCCCCGCCTGATGTAATGCCGCAATCAAAAAACCTGTGGTTATACCCACCGATTCGGTCACATAATAATGGGTATTTCGTTCACCATCGGCTGTCTGCCCATATCGTTGGGCAAAAATAGCAATTAACCAGGGGGCCATCTCCAAAAAAGGTTTGTTGGCATTTGTGCCAAATGGTGCCAGATCATTCAACCAACGCTGCGAAGCTCTGTGTCCATAAAATTCCTGTTCTTCATGTTCAGCCAATTCGCGAATGCGCTTTTTGACTGCCAAATCTGAAACGGCAACAAAATGCCAGGGCTGTTTATTTGCCCCACTTGGAGCCGTTCCTGCTGTTTGTAAACACGTTTCGATGATCTCACGCGGCACAGGGCGATCTGAAAAATCTCGCACACTGCGCCGCTGTTGCATCAATGCATAAAATTCCTGTGCGCGTTGCTGCATTTCTGCTTCGCGATATGAAACAAATTGCAGAGGTATAAAACGGGAACCAGGCATTGCACACTCCATAACAAGAAAACAATAAAATACCGGAACATATCCAACGTTTGTTCCGGTATTTTATTTGATCGGTCAATTTATCCAAGCAAATCGACTTTTCCGCCCACACCATTGACCCGTGCCGTATTGACCTGTTGAAAGGTTTTATTCAACAAACTGGCACCCGCAATGCGGTTGTCCTCTGCTCCGCCTCGGGCCGAGGTGGATGGTGGAAGAGGCCCTTGCGGTGCAGCAAAATTTTGCAACAACCGCTTTGGACTCGTATCGATATTGTTGACCTGAAGCATCATGCACCTCCGAGATAGGGAGCTTCGACCATCCCATCCATGGCTCGGAGTACCGTCCTGGACACAAGAAAAAAGAGAGACACAAAAAGAAAGAAGATCACCTATCTGATGGTCTCTTCTCCTTTTCCCCTTTCTCCTCGTAAATCATGCCAAACAATAATGAATAACAAAAAGAAACACAAGCGGTTTATCTGTTTTGCCATGCCAACACAATTATCGGCAATCCCAATAAACATTCAAATCCACGATATCTTCAACCGGCAGGGCACAAACCTGGGAAAACCCGTCGATCACATCCGTATAAAAAATGTGTTTGCGCATTGGATCCAGAAACGGATGTGCATGGTAGCGTTGTCCGCTCACAATCGGTGCCAATTTTTTTAACCGTTTCAATTGAAACCGATCAGGGTGATGGGGATATTGCACCAAAATCAATTCGTGAACCTCGCCATCCTGATTTTCGTAAAACAAACATTTACCCACCGGGTCAAAACCCGTATGTACATATCCCATACCGGGCAGTTGCACTTCTTCGTGCCGATCTGTTTTTAAATCGTAGCGCCCAAACCAGACCTCTTTTCGCCTGCCATCTTCCCGCACATTGGCCTCATAATAAATCCCGCTATCCGTCACCACCTGATGGCAAATAGCCCCGTGATGATCGTCGGGCCGCAAATGGCGCACATTTTTCCCATCAATATCCACAGCCCACATGCCTGAGGTGTTTTTGGGATGATTGATCAACAACCGATGGTCATTCACAAAAAACACATGGTGAATGTGATAATCCAGTTGGAGCACATCGCGATATGCCCCTGTTTCTGTATTAATCACCCCAATTGTACAGGGCACCTGATTGCGCCATGCCAGATGCCCCGTCGCCCAACCCCATTGTTTCATATTGCTCAGGGCCTCGCGATCTGACATGGCCTGTGTAAACATCGCTTTGTCAGCATGGATAAACGCAAAGGTTTTCCCATCGGGAGAAAACCCCGTTTGCCCAATGGAAATGCGCCCCGGCATGGAATAAACCACACGGTTGTCAAACGTGTCGATATGCGTGCAGCACACATCCTCATTCTGAAAATAATACACCTCGCGCCGCACCTGATTCAACGCACTCAAATGGTTGTAAATGCCGCGCAAATGTGCCTCACACCAGATGGCCCAGCCCGACTCGCGTGTTTTCCCATCCGTTAACTGCACAATCTCACCACTTGCCAAATCCAGCCGATACAACTGCACCCAGCCGCCGCGTTCGCTGTGAAAAACCAGAAATCGCCCATCAGCTGTATGGCTCGGAATAAAATAATACAGCGGGTAATTGTTGGCCCGAACCGAAGTCCACTGCCGAATCTCGCGCCCTGTTTCAGCATCTTTGACCAGTTTCCACTCTGCCGGAAAAACATCGCCAATAGCCATTGGGTCAATCCTTTTGTTTGGTTATATTCACTGCGTCAGCCATCGGATTTCAACGATCAATATCCTCTGCAGGTAGCTGGCATTCAGTGATACATGCTCACGACAACCTTCATGGAGATGCACACAATGATACTCCGATCAATCGGTTCTGTTTTTGTAATCCTGATCTTCAACATACACCTTTTTGCCGAAGAAACACCAAAACAAACGATCCTTTTTCTTGGCAATAGCCTCACGGCGGGATATGGTCTGGAAAAAGTACAGGCATTTCCCGAACAGATCCAGAAAAAAATCAACACCCGGAACTGGCCATTTGTCGTCGTCAATGCCGGCATCAGTGGTGACACATCTGCCGGTGGGCTGCGGCGCATTGACTGGATATTGAAACGTCCAATCGACATTCTGGTGCTCGAACTGGGAGCCAACGATGCCCTGCGCGGTGTTCCTTTGGATATCACACGCCAGAATTTGCAAAAAATTATCGACAAAATGAGAGAAAAATATCCCAACGTCCACATCGTTATCGCCGGCATGGAAGCCCCACCCAATATGGGCAATGATTATACCGCCAAATTTCGATCTATCTTCCAAGATCTGGCCCAAAGAAATCGGACCGCCCTGATCCCTTTTTTGCTCGAAAACGTCGCCGGGCATCCCAATCTCAACCAGCCCGACCGCATTCACCCCACAGCCGAAGGCCATAAAATGGTTGCCGAAAACGTGTGGTTAATCTTAAAACCTGTTTTGGAAAGCATCCTGGAAAAAACGTTCAAAAAAAATAAAAAATGAAACGATTACAACTGTAAGAAACAATTTTAAAATGTCCCTCTATCGCCCAAAGAGCGCGAGAAGGCTGCATGGGTGTTTTAAGACAGCTTCTAAAGGTCTCTCTCAAAAAAGGCGAATCCTGATGCAGGATTCGCCTTTTTTTTGACACAGGTCATCGACTCGCGATATTTGATTACTCCTGCAAATATACCGATTCATGGCCTTTGGGCCACGGATACTTGTAATGTGCGGCCAATTCGCGGTTGCCCGGTTGAGAGATCACATCTTCCAGTGCCATCACGGCCTGTTTATAAGACCGCGTCTGGTGGTTTTCCAGTGCGTTGAAAAGCAACATGCTCTTGTCGCCGGTCTTAAACGCCTCAAGCCCGTGTTCCATGTGCAAAATGTGGGGCCAGAGTTGTTCCAGCATAATTTTTTTGGGCAATTTGCCCACATGCAGTGGTTGCACACCTTTTTTGTTGATCAATGCGGGCACTTCCACCACCACATCATCGGCCACATCTTCCAGTGCGCCATGATTGGGCACATTCACCTGAAACAACCCTTCCACATTATTGGTTAAAGCATCGATAATGGGCACCTGCTGTTCCCGCGTTTTTTCTTTGCCAAACACATCCATCATACGGGCATTGGGATCGTTAACTGCTTTTTGAATTTGCGCCATGCGCTTTTCTAAATTTTCCACATGCACAGGTCGTGCAATATGCGTATCGGGGCCACCATAGGGTTCGCCAAACCACCACTTTTTGGTGTCGATATCGGTGTGATACCACCAGCCGCCACTGCGCGGAGAATCGCCAATGGGCATGAGCCCATACATGCGATATTGATGAATGGACCCGCGCGAAAGTTGAATATCGTGGGTGCGTTCGGCAACATGGGTGCGCCAGTATTCTTCTGCTTGGTTTGTTATCCAATTTTCCAGCAAGGGATACGCATCTTGGCCATCGTAAAGAAAATGGGTCATCCAGATGCAGTGATTCACACCCGGTGCCTGACACTCAACGCGTTTGGCATCCAATCCCAAAACCTTGGCGATATGCAAATATCCATAATGCCCGTGGCAAAGCCCAATCACTTTGGTGCTGGTTTCACGTGTCATCAATGTGCATCCGTCAAAAACCGGATTGCCCGATTGGATCAGCCATGCCTTCGGGCAAATTTTTTCCATGTCACAAGCCACATCGAGCATCAACCGGAACTGATAAAAACTGCCCAGGCCCACCCCGCGATAATAATAGCCGTGTTTGGCAACCAGATCGCGCATATCGCGCTGATGATAATGGCTTTGCACAGCCGCGGTATTAATCACAAAATCGGCGTCCTTCAAGGAATCTTCGCGACAGGTGGTCTGCTCAAATCGCAAATCCGATCCCACTTCTTTGGTATATCGCATCGCCATTTTGGTGACCGCATCTAAACGCTCGGCATCGATGTCCATAAATGAGACCTCGCTGCCTTTCAAATTTTCGGTCAAACACAAATCTTTCACCAACCCCAGCGAAAATGTGGCACTGCCTGCGCCAATCACGCTGATGCGCACAGAACCAGACATGGGCAACCTCCTTAAATGTTGCACGTTGAAACGTTAACGCGTTGGAACGTTCCAACGCCTCTTTTCCGCCCGCTAAAATAAAATCTCTGTGCCGAAAGTCAACACCATAACAAAACCTCTTTCACCCTTCCGATCTCAAAATTTCCAACGGAGGGCGTGTGGCAATTCCCCGACTGTTGACCATGCCCACCACAACGGTTAAAACCGTTACGGTTAAAAAGACAACACAAAGAGCCAGTGTTGGGATAGAAAAATTAATTTCAAACACAAAAAATGCCAAAGCCCATGCCCCGCCAACGGCCAGCAACAATCCTGTTAACGCGGACAAGGCACCCAAAAACACATACTCCAAAAACAAAATGCGCCGTATCTGCTGTTGTGCCGCCCCCAGCGTGCGCAACAACACCGATTCCTGTATGCGCTGATATCGGCTGGTTGTCACGGCCGAAACCAGCACCAGCAACCCGGTAAACACGCTGAACAGCGCCATAAAACGCACGACAAATCCCACTTGTGATAACACATCGTCCACGGTTTGCAAAATCAAACCCAAATCCACAGCCGACACATTGGGAAAATGCACAACAAGTTCACGCTGTAACCGGGCCGATTGTTCGGCATTGTTGACACGTGTGGTAAACACATGAAACTGCGGGGCCGATTCCAATACGCCGGGTGGAAACACCACAAAAAAATTGGGCTGAATGCGCTGCCAATCGACTTCGCGCAAACTGCGCACCACCGTTGCAACCGAAACCCCCTGTACATCAAACACCACGGTATCTCCCAGTGTGACATGCAACGTTTGGGCAATATCCTTTTCAAACGAAACCGGAACGGGTTCCACACCATCCCAGGAGCCTTCTGTCCATTCACCCGCAACAAGGCGCTCCGAATCAAACAAATAATCGCGGTAGGTCGAACGATACTCTCGAAACAGAGCCCAGCGCGACACATCTATCGAATCGCGATAAGCTTCTGGCGTAAATCCTTTAATTTTTGCCAGATTCATCGTGGCCACAGGGGCGCGATGAATCAACGGCAATCCGTGAGATTTGACAACTTCAGAAACCCCGTCAAGTTGATCCGACTGAATATCTACTAGCACGAGGTTGGGCCGATTGTTCCCACCTGATAGCGCAATTTGGGCCAGCAAGGCATGTTGCACAATATAAAGCGTCGCAATCAAAAAGGTGCCCAGTCCCAGCGATAGCATCAAAATAGACGTTTGATTGTCGGGCCGATACAAATTGGCCAAACCCTGCCGCCACACATATTGCCAGGATGTTGGAAAAAACCGACGCACCATTTTTGTCAACAACAGGGCAATGCCAATCAACAACCCAAATGCCCCTAAAAATCCCGCAGTAATGCCCAACCCCATACCCAGTTGGCCTGTTTGCACAACCCCAAGAGTGGCAATTAATGCCACAATGACCACCAGCACCAGCATCTGCAACCCATCCAGATGCGATTTGACCTCTTCAAAAGAAGCCCGCAAGGTGCGCAGAGGAGACGTGTGCCTGACAGGCAACAGCGGAAACAGCGAAAACAACAGCGAAAAACCCAGCCCGATAATCACACCCTTAAAAACCGCCGGCCATGACATGGCAACATCTACCGATACCGGTAGAAACCGCGCAAGAATTTCAGGCAAAACATGCTGTAGCCCCACCCCCAGAATTGCCCCCCCAAACGATCCCACCAGTCCCATTGCTGCAATTTGAATCACATACACACCCACAATCTGTTTTGTTTGTGCCCCCATACAGCGCAACACTGCCACTGTGGGTCTTTTTTGACGCATATACACATGAACTGCGCTGGCCACCCCCACACATCCCAGCAACAGCGCCGAAAAGGCAACCAGACTCAAAAATCGATACAAATTGCCCAGCGTGCGATTCAACTGCCGTTGCCGCCCCTGCACCGTATCATAACTCAAATTTTCATCTTCCCGAAATTTTCGCACCTGTTTTTCAACAAGATCCATATCCACATCAAAACCAAACTTGAAATACACCGCATAAGAAGCCAAACTGCCAAATTTGATTAAACCTGTATTGTCCAAATTGGATAATGGGATAAACACGCGCGGAGCCACTGTGGCAAATGCCAAAGCTTCACCCGGCACTTTGCGAATGCTGCCACCAATGACAAATGTATCATTGCCAATGCGCACCGAATCGCCAACCGCCACATCAAATTGCACCATCAACATATCATCTATCAACGCTGTTTGATCCTGTTGATACCGGGTTGCTGCTTCTATCGGATGCGTTTCCAAAACGCCATAGTAGGGAAAATCGCCTTCTAAGGCCCGCACCTGAACCAAGCGTGTACCGTTATTTTTGGGGAAATAGACCATCGACCCAAACCGCACTTCTCGCGATTGTTCGCCCCCCAAAGAATCCACAAACGCCTCTATTTCAGCATCAAATGCCCGCTGGCTGCGCAACACCAGATCGGCCCCAAGCAACACCCGCGATTTGTCATTCACAGCCCGTTTCAGATTATCTCCCAGCGACTGCACAGATACCAGTGCTGCCACACCCAGCAAAATGCACGACAAAAACAACAGCATGCGATGCCGATACGTGCGGCTATCCCGCCAGGCCATGCGCCAAACCCAGCCATTTGATAAATTGAATTTATGTGTGCTCATCCGAAACCACTATCCCCCCGCGCAAACGAATCATGCGCTGTGTCAATCCAGCAAGATCCAGATCATGTGTAACCAGAATGAGCGTGGTGCCCGATTCGCGGTTCAAATGGAACAATAAGTCCACCACGGTATGACTGGTTTCCACATCCAAATTGCCCGTGGGTTCATCGGCAAATAAAATGCGCGGCTGATTGATAAACGCCCGCGCAATTCCCACGCGCTGCTGTTCGCCACCGGACAACTGTGCCGGATAGTGATCCACGCGATCTGACAACCCCACGCGATCCAGCAATTCCCTTGCGCGACCTGTTATCCCGGTTTCACCGCGCAATTCCAGCGGCACCATCACATTTTCAAGTGCTGTCAACGTGGGAATTAATTGAAAACTCTGAAATACAAAGCCCACCCGTTCATTGCGCACTGCCGCACGCTGGTCTTCATCCAGCATGTCCAGGGCAACCCCGTGCAACATCACCGTTCCCGACGTTGGCCGATCAAGCCCTGCACACAATCCCAACAGTGTCGTTTTGCCGCTGCCCGACGGCCCCACAATGGCACACGTCTGCCCGGATGGAATATCAAATGTCACATCATTCAACACCGTCAACGGATGCCCGCCACTGGTATAATTACGCGTCAATCGAGACACAGAAAGCGCCATTTGTTGAAAATCAATCATAAAAGAACCCTAAAAAAAAGATGGACAGAACTTTCAAAATACCACAACATGTCATTAAGATACCCAAACGACCAAATAGTTTCTAAGTGTACAAAAAAACATCCCCCTGCCAATACGCATTCCAGATTTTATCTTCACATGTTTCTTAACCCCAGACTTTGGTCTGAGTCCCTCCAAACACCAAAGGAGCACCCCTCATGCACGCCGAAATTGTCATGATCGGAACCGAACTGTTGCTGGGCGAAATTGTAGATACCAATGCCAACCTGCTGGCCAAAGCGTTGCGCGACATTGGTCTTGATCTTTATTATAAGACCACTGTTGGCGACAACGAACAGCGCATCACCGATGTGCTGAACCTCGCCCTCGACCGATCCCAGGTTATCATCACATCGGGTGGCCTGGGTCCCACAGTGGACGACGTGACCCGGCAAGCCGTGGCCAATGCCACAGGCCGCAAACTCATCTACAGCGACGAACTCGAAACACAAATAGCCGCGCGGTTTCGCGCCTTTGGCCGGCCCATGGCCGACAACAACAAACGCCAGGCCTATATTCCCGAAGGGGCCATTCCCCTTGAAAACCCCGTGGGCACAGCCCCCTGTTTTTTGAGCGAAGACGTCAACAACCGCGGATTCATCGTCACCCTGCCGGGTGTTCCTCGCGAACTCGACTATATGCTCAACAACACCGTCATTCCCATTCTTATCCAGAGAATGGGAGGGCGCAAAATAACCAAAGTCCGCGTTTTGCGCACATGCGCCGTGGGCGAAAGCAACATCGACCGCGCCATTGGCGATCTCATGACCATGTCCAATCCCACCGTGGGTTTGGCCGCACACGCCGGTCAAACCGATGTGCGCATTGCGGCCAAAGCCAGCACTGAAGAAGAAGCCGATGCCCTCATCGCCCCGATGGAAACCGAGTTGCGCAAACGGTTGGGCATTGCCATTTACGGCACGGGCAAAAAAACCGTGGCCGAAGTAGTCGGTCGCCTTCTCAAAGAAAAAAACCTTGCACTCGGCATTGTCGATACCCTCACGGGCGGTCAACTGGTGCGCGAACTGCAAGAAAACGGATGTGCCGACATCGTCAAAACCGACATCCACCCGTCAACGCTCACCGAAGCACTGGAAACCATTGGCCTCAAAACCCCATCATCCGATCATCGCGTTCTGGCCGAAACATTGGCACAACACGCCGCACCTGAAAACGGTGTGGGCCTTTCTCTCATCGGTCCCTTCCATGACAACAACACCTTCATGGCCGTTCACACCCCCACAACCAGAATCTGCATCACCAGCCGCCGTTTTCAAGATTCCGATCACATACGCCGCTGGCTCATCATTCAGGGCCTCGATCTCATTCGCCGTGTGATTCTTGGGCAATTAGAATCCCCTGTTGATTGGCAATAATACAGGAAACCCATAATCAGTATTGTCTTTCACGCCATTTTAAGCTTATTTTTAAAGGATCGCGATTCCTTTTTGATTTAAACAAGAAATAACGTCATGACATTGTCCGACATCCTTGCTCGCAAAGAAGAAATTAAACGTATCGCTGAAAAACACGGTGCGCACAACGTGCGTGTTTTTGGTTCTGTTGTGCACAACAAAACAACACCCGAAAGCGATGTTGATATCTTAATCAATATGGAATTGGGCCGGAGCCTGCTGGATCGAGCTTCTATTCAACTGGAACTTGAACAAATGCTGGGCTGCAAAGTCGATGTGGTATCTGAACGTGGTCTGAGAGATCGCGTTCGAGATCACATTTTAAAAGAAGCCCTATCTTTATGAGATCCGATTTAGAACGCCTTATATAAACCCACCGGAAGATCAAGAACAAAAAAGGGATCGCGTTTGCGATCCCTTTTTTGTTTTATTCACCGATTTGAACATCTCTCCTTCGAAATTCGGCGCTGACTGTTTGCCAAGTCGGGGCACAAAATTTTCTTGTGCATATTTCATCCACCGTCGAACTTCAGCAAGATGTTCATCCTCGTTCAAAAAGCACTTTGCTTTCTCGAAGCGCTGACCTTAATACGGTGCCGGATCACCCCGTCGGGCGATCTCAATGTAGTCTGTTGCATTCATATCCTACTCATCTGTCACACAGCCTTCAGAGGCGTTTTTCACATTTTTAATGTATTTGAAAAGCGTACCGCGCTCGGCTTTGTAAGGGGGTTTTTTCCATGTAACCCGGCGTTTTGCCAATTCGGCGTCAGACACATGCATATTGATCTCGCCCTTCTGGCAATCAATCGTCACCCGGTCACCCGTTTTCACCAGCGCAATCGGCCCGCCTTCAATCGCTTCGGGCACCACATGGCCAATCAAAAACCCGTGTGACCCGCCCGAAAAACGGCCATCTGTAATCAGCGCCACATCCTTCACCAGCCCCGCACCCGCCAGCGCCGAAGTCGGCGTTAACATCTCCGGCATGCCCGGCCCGCCTTTGGGGCCTTCGTAACGAATAATAATCACATTGCCCTTTTGAATTTTGCCCTGCTCCAATGCCGATAACATATCTTCTTCACAATCAAACACATTGGCCGTGCCGTCAAATACTTCGCCCTCTTTGCCTGTAATTTTGCCCACCGCCCCCCCCGGTGCCAAATTGCCGTGCAGAATCTGCAAGTGCCCTGTGGGTTTGATCGGATCGTTCAAAGGTCGCACAATATCCTGCTGCCCCTCATCGATGCCAAATGGCAACAAAGACGCCACATCTTTCAAATTTTCGGCAATCGTTTTGCCCGTCACCGTCAACTGATCGCCGTCAATCAACCCGGCATCTAACAGCATTTTCATAATAGCAGGTGTACCGCCAATATTGTGCAACTCTTCCATCACATACCGTCCCGACGGTTTTAAGTCGCACAACAGCGGCGTTTCATTCGACATCTTTTGAAACTCGCCAATCTCCAGCGACAACCCAAATGCGCGCGCCATCGCAATCATGTGCAACACCGCATTGGTCGAACCACCCGTCACAATCACCAGCCGCATCGAATTTAAAAACGACTGCTTGGTTACAATGTCGCGCGGTTTTAAATCGCGTTCCATCAAATGCTGAATCGCATGACCCGCACGCACACACTCGGCAATTTTTTCAGCATCTTCGGCAGGTGTACACGAAGAATACGGCAGCGACAGGCCCATGCATTCAATCGCGCTGGCCATGGTATTGGCCGTGTACATGCCCCCACACGCTCCCGCACCCGGACAAGCGTGCTCAACAATGCTCAAACGCTCTTCTTCATTGATACTCTGGGTCAAAAACTCGCCATAACTTTGAAACGCCGATATGATATCCAACTTGCGCTCTTCGCCTTTCACAAGCGCGCATCCCGGTTTGATCGTGCCGCCATAGACCATCAGCGCAGGCCGATTCAAACGCCCCATCGCCAGAATACAACCAGGCATATTTTTATCACATCCGGGCAGTGCAATCAACGCATCATACCACTGAGCCCCCATCACCGTTTCAATCGAATCGGCAATCAAATCGCGGCTTTGCAAACTGTACGACATGCCATCCGTACCCATTGAAATGCCATCCGACACCCCAATAGTATTAAACCGCATGCCCACACTGCCCGCTTCTGTCACCCCTTTTTTTACTTCTGCTGCCAAATCGTTCAAATGCATATTGCACGAATTGCCTTCATACCACATTGACGCAATGCCCACCTGCGGTTTTGTCATGTCTTCGCGTATCAGCCCTGTGGCATACAGCATGGCCTGCGAAGCCCCCTGCGATTTTTTTTGTGTAATTTGAGCGCTATACCTGTTCAATGGTGCCATTAAAAAATCCTTTCGACGGAACTTCATTTTCCACTGTAATCTTTCTCGGCAGAGATGTAATTTAAACCAAATCATCAAAATCTGTCAACAAATCTGGACATCGCCAGAATATTGGCTCTTCAGAACATTCTGAAATACTGTGTGGCACAACATCAGATGACAAATTATGCGTTTTAATGCACAAGGTTATTGGGTATTGCGCTTGAAACCCGATGGGTATATATTTCGGTATATACCTTTTTAGGCGATGAATTTTTGCATCAAGGAGATTCAAGTGAAAACGGCAAAATTATTTACCAACGGGCGCAGTCAGGCCATTCGACTGCCCAAAGAATTTCGTTTTGAAGGATCAGAAGTCTATATCAAACGATTGGGGAGCATGGTTGTTTTGCTGCCGCAAAATGATCCGTGGGCATCTTTGGTTGAAAGTCTGGACATGTTCACGGATGATTTCATGAACGAAAGAAACCAACCCGCTGAACAAAAACGCGAGACTTTGTAATGCATTATATGTTAGACACCAACATTTGCATCTATTTGATCAAAAAAAAATCTGTTCAACTCATTCAGCGATTTCGAAAAAAACAGATGGAAGAGATAGGCATCTCTTCCATAACACTCAGCGAATTG
>CAXNEV010000011.1:0-19981 GCA_964200925.1 Candidatus Latescibacterota bacterium
GAATCAGCAGGCTACCGACGGGCAAGCAGTTTTAAAACATCAAATTGTGCTTTCAGGCCTAACGGCTGCCACAAATTATGCCATTCAGGTTGGCTCCATAGACATATCGGGCAACGGCCCCACCCAAAGCCAGGTGGCCTATGGCTCAACATTGGCCCAGGCCGATATTACAGCGCCAAAATTTGTTTCAGCACCCGCTTTGATTTATGCCAATACCACCATTGCTGAAATCAAATGGACTGCCGATGAACTCAGCAGTGGCCAGATCAGTTATGGCACGTCGGCCACCAAACTCGACAAAGTTCTCTCAGCACCAGACCAGGCCCTTGAACAGGTGTTGAGCATTACGGGCTTAACCGCCAACACCCAGTATTTCTACCAGATTTCCATGACCGACGCCAATGGAAATGGCCCCACCGACAGCAATGTATTGAACTTTACAACCACCACAGCCGCCGATGTGAAAGCACCGGTTGTTTCTGCTGTCACGGCAACCCCGCAAGACAAATCGGCCATTATCGCCTGGAAAACCGATGAAATAGCCAACAGCGTGGTGCTTTTTGGAACCAAACCCGATTCCTTAAATCAAAATCTCAGTGACATTGCCACTGTCACCGACCACCAACTTGTATTGTCCAACCTGCAACCCGGCACCATCTATACCTATGTGGTGCAATCCACCGATCGGGCTGGCAATGGCCCAGGTAAAAGTTTGGCAGCTACCTTTACCACACTGGGCACAGGCGTTGTTGTGGCCCCGATAGCACCAACAGGCCTCACGGCCAAAGCCGGAAACAATGCGGTTCGCCTCACATGGAATGCACCCGCCGTTGATGCCATCGGTCTGGTTTTGGAACGCGCCGAAGCTTCGGGCGATTTCACGCCGTTAGCCACGCTCAACATTGCCACAGAATTCCTCGACAACACCGCAAAAAATGCCGTGGCCTATCGCTATCGGCTGCGCGCCGTTGGGTTGCAAGCCACGGGTGATCCGTCAACAGCCACATCAGCCGTCACACCGGGTGCAACAGGTGGGCCAGCCGCACCCAAACTTTATGCCGTTCAGGGTACGCCAACCACACCAACCTTTGTCATTACCAACAGCACACCCGTCACCACAGGTGACGTGTTGACCTACACGTTTCAGTTGTCCACCCAGGCCGATTTTTCAGACGTTATTGCCCTCAGCCCGGCCATTAAAACTGGTGCCGGTGTGGGTTCTTCAGATCCTTCAGGCATTACAGCCTGGACGGTTGCGCGCGAGTTGACAGACGGAACAACCTATTAGTATCGCATTAAATCCAATGATGGCCTGTTTGACAGCGCATTTTTGACCGGTTCGTTCAAAGTCAACAGCAAAGCCGCCGCTTATCCCGGCGACTTCGATGGCGATTTGAACGTCGGTTTTCGCGATTTCCTCACCTTTTCGGGTGCATTTGGAAAATTGACCGGACAAACGGGCTTTGTCGCCGCTGCCGACCTCAACGGCGATGGCAACATTGGATTTTCCGACTTTTTGACCTTTGTCTCCTATTTCAACAAAACCTACATCAAAGGCCCATCAAGCGGCAAACCCCTTGTTGATGTTGCACTTGGTATCGACACAAATGCCCAATTCAATCTGTTGGGCCACATGGTTCCTTCCACAGCGGGCAGTGAACTGGTTGTTAATGTGCAACTGGCCAATGTCACCAACCTGTTGGGGTATGGCCTCGAAATCGCCTACGACCCGGCTGTATTTGAATTCATCACCGCTGCCGAACAGACCGGCGCATTTTTGAAAACGGGCGACCGACAAGCCGAATTATTCGCCGTGCTCAATCACAACCAGGAAACGGGCCGGGTGTTTTTGGGCAATGCCATCACACAGGGCAATGCCGTATCGGGTCAGGGCACCCTGGCCACATTGCGCTTCCGGGTGCTCAATCCCAACCCACAATCTGCCGACATCCACATTGCACAGGGCATCTTGTTCGATGCCGAACGCAACGGATTTACCGCCCAGAACCTCGGTGATCGCTTCTCTATGCTGCCCACGGATTTTGCCCTGGAGCAGAATTTCCCCAACCCGTTCAACCCCGAAACGGCCATTCGATATGCCCTGCCCGAAGCTGGCAATGTAAGCCTCATTGTGTATAACATGCTCGGACAGGAAGTGGTTCGTCTGGTCGATGCCAATCAAACGCCCGGTTTTTATGCCATTCAATGGAACGGCCAGGATGCACTGGGTCGATCTGTTGCCAGCGGCGTTTACCTCTATCGTTTGCAGGCAGAAGGTTTTTCCAAAACCCACAAAATGCTGCTGCTCAAATAATGCATTTGCACAAAAAGCCCGCCCCTTCTTCGGGGGCGGGCTTTTTTTTTGATCTCATTACATCCGCTTATCAAATGACACAATCAACAAACACGCAAGACAAGAGCGATTTTTCGCGCCATCCCGTTTCGCAACACATTTTGAAACATCACCAGACATAACAGGCCATCTGTCTGCTCAATGTCAGTCTTAGGGTTCATCCAAAAATAAGTTTCCGGTTTGTCAAGTCTTCGAGTCTGCGAATAGACGAATCTGCGAATCGCCCATTCGTCTATTCGTTGATTCGCTTGATGCTCAAAACCGAAAAGTAATTTATAGACAGACCCTTAGTCATTGGGTTTGTTTATTGAGGCGAGAATTTTATCGACAGTTTCAATGGCCTGTCTGACGCAGTCGGGCACACCAGAACCGCGATAGGCACTGCCGGTGAGGTAAAGGGCACCGATTTGGACGGCGAGTTTTTCCATTTCGGCAACGCGATCCAAATGACCCACGTCGTATTGAGGACGGCCTTTGTGCCAGCGAAAAATGCGGGCAAATTGCGGTTTGGCATTTAAACCCATGAGGTCTGACAGTTCTTCGCGCGAGAGGGAAACGAGTTCATCATCGCCAAGATCGACCAGGTCTTCCTGGCCGGTGCCACCGACGAATGTGCGCACCAACACGCCGTCTTCTGGGGCGCGGTGGTTGAGTTTTGTGGAGACCCAGGTGCAACCTGAGATGCGTCGGCCTTCGGGTTTGGGCACAAGGAAACCAAATCCTTCAAAATTGTGCTGGGTTTCAACATCGGTTTTGCGATAACCGAGGGAAATGGTGGCTGTGGAGACGTAGCGAATGGCATTTAGTTTTTGTGCCAATTCGGGTGCAAACTGAGCAATGAGGTGGCCTGCGGCATACGCGGGAGTAGCGAGGACAACGGCATCGGTTTGAAGGGGTTGACCGTTGACAATAATTTCGAATCCGTTGTTGTTTTTTTGAATGGCGCTGACATCCACGTTGTTGCGCAGGTCGCCACTTAAGCGTTCGGTGATGGCATCGACTATTTCACCCAGGCCGCCGATGAGGCTGTTGAACATGGCGGGGGGGGTGCCGCCCGGTGGTGTGGGCGGTCGTTTTTTGCGGGCTTCTTTCATGGCTTTAATGAGGCTGCCGTGTTGTTTTTCCATTGCGGCAAACATCGGGAAGGTGCTTTGCAGGCTCAGTTGTTCGGGGTCGGCACTGTGAATGCCTGCCAACATGGGGCCTCCAATTTTATCCACAGCTTCCTGTCCAAATCGGCGACGAATGAAACTGGCCAAACTTTCGTCGCCATTTTGTTTGCGTGCGGGAATGAAGAAGTCCAGGCCCATTCGGATTTTGCCGGGCCATGAGAAAAGTTTGGTGGTGGCAAAGGGCCAGAATCTGGTGGGCACCAGAGAAAAGTCAGACGGAAAGGGGACGAGTTTGCCTTTTTGGACGAGGAATGTGCGTTGCCGGTCGTTGTTGGTGGGAATGAGCCGGTTGCCCAGGCCGAGGTCTTTGCACAGTTGAATGCCCGCCGGTTTTTGTGTGAGCAACAAATCGGGACCACCTTCGATTAAAAACCCCTCGACGGTTGCGGTGGCGATTTTGCCACCCCAGCGGTCGTCGCGTTCCAGCAAGGTGTATTGAATAGATTTGCCTTGTATTTTGCTTTTTTCCTGTAAATAATAGGCGGTTGCCAGACCAGCAATGCCTCCGCCGATGATGGTGATGTGCATAAATCAAATCCTATTGATGACAATGGACATCCAGATACGTTGGAACGTTAGAACGTTGGAACGTTAGAGCGTTTGGATGAGCTTTATTTTTTCTTCAATTGCGTCAGCAATGGCCGAAATGAATGTGGGGTCGCTGTTCATCATGTCGGTGCGTTCGAGATGAACGCCGTTTGTTCTGGCGATTTGTTGGCCGTTGATGTCGATGTCGTAGAGCACTTCGACGTGGTCGCACACAAAACCGATGGGAGCCGACAGGATGTGCTGGTAACCTTCTTTGGCGAGTGTGGGAATGACTTCCTCAATCTGGGGACCTAACCAGGGTTCGCCGGTTTTGGCGGCGCTTTGATAACAAAACATCCAATCGACGCTGCCGAGGTGCTGGGTTATGGCGGTGGCATTTTTTTTGAGTTCATGGTCGTAGGGGTCGCCCATTTTGAGCAAGCGTTCGGGCAGGCTGTGTGCTGAAAAGACCAGTTTGACTTTGTCGGTGGGGGCGAATTTTTTTTGTGCAGCCCGCACTTTGGCCACCTGTGCGTCAATGAGTTTGGACTGGCGGCACCATGAGTCGATAAAGGTGAATTGAATTTTGTTGCCAGCGGTTTCTTGCGCTTCGTTTACTTTTTGCCAGTACCGCCCAATGCTCATGCTGGAATAATGCGGGGCCATCACAATGGCCACAGCCTGTGTGATGCCGTCGGCGTGCATGTGTGCTACGGCATCTTTGATCCAGGGCGTCCAGTGTCGCATACCGACGTAGAATTTGACGTTGTGACCGCGTTTGTGGAGTTCTTTTTCGGTATTGTTGGCCTGTTCAAAGGTAAGGGCATTGAGTGGGGATTTGCCGCCAATTTGAGCGTAGCGACTGCGAAACTCTTCGACAAATTCGGGCGACATGGGTCGCCCACCGCGAATGTCGCTAAGATAAGCGGCCATATCGTCCAGCGATTCCGGGCTGCCATAGGCCATCATCAAGATGCCGATTTTTTGTGTGCTCATAAGCCCTATTTGAATGAATTTTACAAAATGAACCAACAAATTGTAAACTACGTCTTTCAGGGTGTCTTTTTTGTATCGTTAAACACGGGTGTGCTCGTGTACAAAATCGATTAACTGGCGCACGTTTTCAACAGGCGTGTGTTGTAAGATGCCATGGCCGAGGTTGAAGATATGACCGGGGCGGCCTTTGACGCTGTTCAGGATATTGCTGGCCTGTCGTTTGATTTCGTTGAAGGGTGCAAATAAGATAACGGGATCCATGTTGCCCTGAACAGCCACATTGCCAAGCTGGTTCCATGCTTCGGACAGGTCAATGCGCCAATCAACGCCAATGATATCACCACCGGCCTGTTTGATAAGGGGCAAAAATCCAGCGGTGCCCGTGCCGAAGTGAATGAGAGGGATATTGCAAGCGGCTTTAACAATTTCGATGGCTTTTTGTGAATGGGGCAGAACAAATTCTCGGTAGTCGGCAGGGCATAACGCACCCACCCAACTGTCGAACAGTTGCAGGGCTTGCGCACCAGCTTTGGCCTGCAAGATGAGGTAGTCGCCAATGGCCGTGGCTATTTTATCCATGAGTCGGTGCCATTGATCGGGCTGGCCGTACATAAGGCTTTTGGCAATGGTGTAATTGCGCGAACCTCCACCTTCAATGGCATAACAGGCCAGCGTGAATGGTGCACCGGCAAATCCGATGAGCGGAATGCGTCCATTGAGTTCCTGGCATGTGAGGCGAATGGCCTGCCCTGCATAGGGCATGGTTTCTTCGGCTGGTTTGATAGTGAGGGCATCAATGTCGGCCACGGTGCGAATGGGGTTGTGAATGACCGGGCCTTCACCACTGACATATTCCAGGTGCAAACCCATGGGTTCTAACATGGGCAGCAGGTCTTGAAAAATAATGGCGGCATCCACATTGTAAGCTTTAACTGGCTGCATGGTGACTTCGGTGGCCAGTTCGGGCGTTTTGACCATTTCGAGGAATGTGTATTTGTCTTTTAAGGCCCGATATTCAGCCATATACCGGCCAGCCTGACGCATGAGCCAGATGGGGGTGCAATCAACGGGTTTTTTATGACACGCATTTAAAAAGCGAGAGGCTTGTGACATAGGTATTCCTGGGGTTAGAAATGAAAGGGATGCAGAAGCAATTTTACATTTTGTTCGGGACTTTTACGTTTCTCGTGTTACAATCACGGCCATGCCCTGGCCGCCGCCCACACACAATGTGGCCAGGCCGAGGTGCTGATTGTTGCGCATCATGGTGTGCAAGAGGGTGACGAGAATGCGGGCACCGCTTGCGCCAACGGGATGCCCCAGTGCAATGGCTCCGCCAACGGGATTGACGCGATTGGGATCTGCACCGAGTTGATGAATAACTGCAAGTGATTGTGCGGCAAATGCTTCGTTGAGTTCAATGATGTCGATTTGACTTAGCGCATAACCCGCTTTTTGCAGGGCGGCTTTTGTGGCTGACACAGGTCCCAATCCCATGCGTTCGGGTTCAAGGGCTGTTGAAACAGCAGCGACGATTTTGCCCAAGGGACGCATGCCGCGTTCTTTTGCCGCTTGGGCAGACATAAGCACCAGTGCGGCGGCCCCATCATTGATGCCTGAGGCATTGCCTGCGGTGACGGTGCCATCGGGTTTAAAAGCTGGCCGAAGGGCAGACAGTTTTTCAATTGTGGTGTCGGGCCGGGGAAATTCGTCTGTTGAAAATAAAATGGGGTTGCCTTTGCGCTGTGGAATGGAAACAGGCGCGATTTCTTTTGTAAACCAACCGGATGCCACAGCGGCTCCGGTTTTTTGTTGCGACTGTGCGGCAAAACAATCCTGTTCTTCGCGCGAGATGCCAAATTCGGTGGCCAGGGTTTCGGCGGTGTGGCCCATATGGCAGTTGATCAGGGGGTCTTGTAGTGCGTCGCACAAAATGGCATCTGACAAAACGCCGTCACCAAGGGGATATCCTTTGCGGGCACTGGGCAACAGGTGGGGTGCGGCACTCATGTTTTCCATGCCGCCTGCGATGACTATGTTTCGATTGCCTGATGCAATTTCAAGTGCGCCGAGGGCCACGGCTTTCATGCCTGAGGCGCACACTTTGTTGACGGTATAACCGGGGGTGGTTTTTGGCAATCCGGCTTTGAGCAAGGCTTGACGTGCCGGGTTGGGGCCCGCGCCTGCTTGAATAACCTGCCCCATAATCACTTCTTCGGGATCAAATGGGGACAGGTTCGCCCGTTGCACGGCTTCTTTGATGACTGTGGCCCCTAAGTCTGAGACGGAGATGGAGGACAGGGTGCCGCCCAGTTTGCCAATGGGGGTGCGCACGGCGCTAACAATGACGACATCTTGCATCATGACCTCATTTATATAGAGTGATCATAACAACCCCTGATGAATTTCTCAAAATATGGGCAGAGCGCCAGAAGGCCTGATCATCATCACGTCAATTCTCAAAGTTCTCACCGCCCAATAATATATTGATGGGGATCCACGTCTTCGCGCAACAGGCGCAGTTCTTCGGGTTGGGGCAATAAGGTTTCTGTGATGGTGTTGGCGCGTCCCAGTTCAAATTCGGTTTGGGCCTGTACCTGTTCAAAAGTGATACCAGGATGCAAACTGTCGATCTGCATGCGTCGGGTTTTTTCGTGAAAGCTCATGACTGCCAGGTCGGTGATAACGCGATAGGGGCCACAATTAGCGGGCAATCCGGCGGCTTCCCGGGCACCGGGGCCGGTGAGATAACCGGGCGTGGTGAGAAAGTCGAGTTGTTTAACAAAACGCCGGCGGTCGTGCTGGGTGAGAATGAGGGTTCGCCAGCAAAAGCTCGCAAAATCGTTGGCCCCACCGCTGCCGGGAAAGCGCACTTTGGGGTGCGCATAATCGCCGATGACGGTGGAGTTTAAATTGCCATAGGCATCGATTTGTGCGCCACCAAGAAAAGCGTAATCGACCACACCGCGTTGACAGGTTTCCATGATATCGCACATACTGGTGGCCATGAGGGCTTTGTGTGATGTTCGCGAGTCGCCCACCGAAATGGGCATGGCGGGCAAAACGGGGGCCAGCCCACCGGCTTCAAAAACGATGAGCAAATTGGGCGCATGGGTTTTTTGTGCGAGCATGGCCGCTGCACAAGGCGCACCAGTGCCCACACCCACGGTTGCCCCATTTTCAAGCAACCGCGCGGCGACGCAGATCATGAGTTCCATTGCGTTGTAGTTTGACATTTATAGATGTTCCAGTTTTTGCAATTCGGCCAATCGTGCAGTACCCCCGCAGCGGTCGAGGTAGGTTTCAAAATTGGGCACGTTGTAGATATAGGTGGTTAGAAATTTTTCGTACGTGTCGGAATCGCGTTCGGCGTTTAACCAGGCTTTTAAATGTTGCTCATCGGAAAAATATTCGCCGGGCATGTTGCCGGGATATGAGCCAAAAGGAACGTGACAGACGGCATCTACACAGAAGGCAGGAATGAGGGTGGCGTTGGGATTGCTTCGGATTTCGTCGGTTGAGACAATGCGTTCAGCTGTGATGATGAGGCGTTTGGATGCCCGGGCCAGGTCGTAGTCGGCCACGGTGATGCCTTTGATGCGGGCGTTGCCGTGGCAATCGCTTTCGTGAACGTGAATGAGCGAAACATCGGGATAAAGGGCTGGCACAGCGGTGAGTTTGCGCCCTGTAAAAGGACACAGGATTTCTTTTGCGGCACTGTGTTTCAACGTGTCGGTGCCAAGCATGCTGCGCAAAGGTAAAAAGGGAATGCCCGATGCCGCGGCCCGAAATCGACAAGCGAGTGCATAATTGGTCCATTCACAAACGTCAACGTCGCCACTTTCCATTAAACGCCGAGCTTGTGTGGATAAACCACGCGCTTCCAGACCGACGATGTAGGCCGCATCAATGCGCGATAACAAGCGATGGCCATGGCGGTTGCCTGCGGCGAGTATTTGAAAATCGTGTGTGGTGGTGTGGCCAGCAAAACCGAGGTCGGCCTTTTTTTGCCGGACAATTTCATGCAATGCGGCTGTGGCAATGCGGTTGGTGCCAAATCCACCAGAAGCGAGGTAATCGCCGTTGTGAATAAACTGGGCAACGGCTTCCGAGACGGGCATGAGTTTGTTGTTGAGCGCGCCTTTTTTTTGCCTGAAAAAAGCGCGTGCGGCATCCGGATCGGGGTTGGCAAAAAGGGGGCCTTGCCCGGCAAGCAGGTCAGACATGGCGGTGCGCCTCCTGTTCGAGCACATTGAGAAATCCAATGAGGACGCGGTCGCGTCGGTTGATCCATTCTTGCAGTTCTTGTTGGGAATAGGAATAAAATCCCGCGCCAGTTTTGGCTCCGAACTGGCCCTTGGACACGAGTTTTTCCAGAATAGGAGAAGGGGTTGAATCGGCGTTGAGTTCTGCAAAAAGATACTGGCTGATGGCATGGAAAACGTCCAGACCGCCCAGATCGGCGGTGCGCAAAGGCCCAAGCAGGGCATAGCGCAAACCGGGGCCTGAGGACATGGCCGTATCGATATCTTCGGCGGTGGCCACACCTTTGTTGAGCAGGTGCATGGCTTCGCGCATGACGGCAAATTGCAGTCGGTTGCCGACAAATCCGGGAATATCGTGTTTGACGAGGATGGGTTTTTTGCCGAGGTTGCGGCACAGTGTTAACAGGGTTTGAGCGGTATCTTCGCTGGTGTGTTCACCGCGTGTGACTTCAACAAGAGGCACAAGGTGCGGCGGGTTCCAGAAATGAAGTCCGGCAATGTGTGCAGGGCGTCTGGTGGCCTGTGCAATTTTGGTGATAGACAATCCCGAAGTGTTGGTGGTGAAAAGGGTGTGGGAAGGGCACAAAGTATCTAACTGTGCAAAGAGTTCTTGTTTAACGGCAAGATTTTCACTGGCGGCTTCGATGATCAGGTCGGCTTTTTCGCAGGCTGTTTTGAGATGATCTGTTGCGGTGATTCGGGCAGACGCTTTTTCGGCTTCTGCAGCAGTGAGGCGATGGGCCTGAACCAATGCCTGTTGCGCGTTGTGCATGGCATTGAGGCCTTTTTGTGCGAGGTTTAGATCGCGATCCAAAAGGGATACGGTATAACCCGCTCGTGCGCATTCGCCAGCAATGCCTGCGCCCATGGTGCCTGCGCCAATAATGGCGAGGTGTTTGATGTTCTCTCTATCTGTCATTAAAAATCAATCCACTTTACAGAGCTGTCCAGCCGCCATCGACCAGCAGGGTGTGACCGGTGATGAGGTTGGCTGCCGGGCTGGCTAAAAAAACCACGGCACCCACGACATCTTCGGGTTGACCCACGCGGCCTAACGGGATGCGTTTGATGATATCTTCTCGCAAAGTTGGGTCATCAAAGGTCGATTGGGTTAAGGGTGTGAGAATAAATGTGGGGCCAACGGCGTTGACGGTGATGTTGTGGGAGGCCCATTCAATGGCCAGCACGCGGGTGAGATTGACAACGCCCGCTTTGCTGGAACAATAGGCGGCGCGTTTGTAATACCCAACGACGCCGTTTTGCGAAGCGATGTTGACGATTTTGCCCCCCCCGGCTGTGCACATGATTTTTCCCACGCGCTGGGACATAAAAAAGAGGCCTTTAAGGTTGATATCCAATACGCGGTCCCAATCTTCTTCGGTGACATCAAAAGCTTCTTTGGGAATGTTGATACCGGCGTTGTTGACCAGAATGTCAATTTGGCCAAATTGCTGAATGGCTTGATGGACAGCCTGATCGATGCTGTTGAGGTCGGGCAATTGCAATGGCAAAGAAATGGCGCGTTTGCCCATGTTTTGAATGATCTGACACGCGGCCTCCTGATCGCTGGTTTTTTGAGGCAGATCGCACAGGATCACATCGGCACCGGCTTCGGCCATCGCCAGAGCAATGGCGCTTCCAATTCCCGATCCCGCACCGGTGACCAGGGCTGTTTTTTTGTCCAACCGCATACTGGGCAATATCATGGGGTGTTCCTAAAATGTCACAATTAGTCTTTAAGTGCAAGCCAAAAGCACAGAAAGGTCTCCCACTGCTGGGAGACCTTTTTCATATGTGTGGCCGGACATGAAAGTTCTTATTTCTCGAGGTCATCAAAGCCGTGGATTACCCGGCTGATGAGACCGTATTTAACTGCTTCTTCCGGGTTCATCCAGTAATCGCGGTCGGTATCTTCCTGAATTTTTTCGAGGGGTTGACCGGTTTCTGCGGCGTACATTTTGTTGATTTTATCTTTGATTTTCAACACTTCTTCGGCGGTGCGCCGCACATCTTCGGCCGCGCCTTGAAAACGCATGGAAGGTTGGTGAATCATGATGCGCGAATTGGGAAGGGCCAACCGATCTTTTTTGTCGGCTGCCAGCATGATGACCGTGGCGGCACTTGCAGATAATCCGGCGCTGATGATTTTGACTTTGGGGCGAATAAACCGAATCATATCGTAAATGGCAAAACCATCATACACACTGCCACCGGGTGAATTGATGAAGATTCGGATCGGTTTTTTTGGATCTTGATGATCCAGATAAAGCAACTGGGCCGTGATTTTGGCCGTCAATTTATGATCAACCGGTTCAGAAATGAGAATGGTGCGAGATTCCATCAACCCTTTGCCTAAAAAGGATGCATCATGGCGCGAACGCTCCGCACCACCTTCTTCTTCAGTTTCTTCTTCGGTTTCTTCTTCGTCTTCTTCGTCTTCAAGAATCAGATCGTCCTCGCGGATCATCCGCATCCTCCAGGTAATAAATAAACAGTTGGCATGAAAATTCAGATAAAGATTTGAAATACGGGAAAGAGTGACATTGGACATAAAAATACGTTGGAACGTGCAAACGAGCTTTAATCCATCGTCCATTATCTCTCGTCAAAAATTCAGCTGAATTATCTGAAACACTATAGAACTTGATATTTATGTCAAATCAATTTATCGCATGACCCCATTTGAGTCAAGGGGTTTAAGGCAAATAGCCCATCTTGACAGGGGAGATGGGAAGACATTATTTACAGTGATCAGCTTTCAGGGGAAGAGAAGGTCGGAAAAAATTCAATTTGCCTGCCAGGTCGATCTTATTGGCCCAACCTGAAACCGAACGCCGGGTTATAGGTCACCCCTATGTGAGGAAAACCGGCTGATGGACAGACACACAGGTCTGCCCCTACAACCGACGGTCTGTTGAATGCAGAATCCATCATGTTTTTTTATTCAACCCTTTTTTTTTAGGATACGCTCGTGTCTTTAAAATCGCCGCGTGTTATTGCACTGGATATTTTGTGCCGTGTGGATGCCGGTGCTTATGCCGACCGTTTGTTGGAAACCCATCGCGATCTGTCTGACTTGTCGCTTGTTGACCGGCATTTGCTGCATCACCTGGTGCAGGGCACGCTGACATGGCGGGGGCGACTGGATGTGATTTTGCAACCGTATTTGGGCAAACCCCTTGCCAAACAACCCCCGCGTTTGTGCAATTTGTTGCGGTTGGGCGTTTTTCAATTACAACATCTTGATCGTGTGCCGGCATACGCGGTGGTTTCTGAATCCGTGGTCATTGCGCGCCAGGTGCTGGGAAATTCGCTGGCCAGGCTGGTCAATGCGGTTTTGCGCGGTGTGGCTGAAAATCGAAAACCTGCGATTTTTCCTGATGTCAAATGTGACCCCGTGGCCCATATTGCGGCAACGGCCTCACATCCCGAATGGATGATTCGCCGCTGGATAACGCGGTACGGGTTTGAAAATACCCGGAAATTGTGCCAGGCCAATAACACGCAGGCCGTGTTGACGATTCGGCCCAATGGGTTAAAAACGACGCGAGACGGCTTGCGCGAACGACTTTTGTCTGACGGGATTGAGGCGGAAGATGTGCCGATCAATCCTTATGTGCTTGCTGTACCTCGTCCTCGGGAACTCTTTCGCACACAAGCATTTTGCGATGGTTTGTTTTCTGTACAGGGGCCGGGTGCGGCATGGGTGATTCCCCTGTTAGATCCACAACGAGGCGATCAGGTGCTGGATGTGTGCAGTGCTCCGGGTGGCAAAACCACGGCGGCGGCTGAATGGATGCACAATGAGGGGCGGGTTGTGGCTGTGGATTTATATGCGGGGCGTCAAAAAATTGTGTGTCAAAATCTCCAACGGCTTGGGTTGCACGGTATTCGGGTGATAGTGGCCGATGTGCACCATTTGCCGATGTGCGAAAAATTTGACCGCGTGCTGGTCGATGCGCCCTGTTCGGCGCTGGGCATTCTCAACCATCACCCCGATGTGCGCTGGCGACGCAAGGAAACAGATCTTGGTGAATTGGCTGTGTTGCAGGCTGCGATTTTGAAACAATCTGCCCAGCATGTAAAACCCGGCGGGGTGTTGGTGTACAGTACCTGTACGCTTGAACCTGAGGAAAACGAAGGGGTTGTAACGACCTTTCTTGCGGATCACAGAGATTTTGATGTGGAACCCGTTTCGAATTTTTTGCCATTTGGTGAAGGCGCATATTTGCACCTAACCCCACACACTCATGGAACAGATGGGGTGTTTGCCGTCCGTTTGCGCCGCAGATGATGGCAGGATACAACTGTGGTTTTTTTGCAACTTGCCGATAAATCATAGAGATAGTGGCTAAAGACCCTTCAAGAAAACATCTCAAAAAAGCTGTCTTTCAAACGATCTCATTTAAATCTTCGGTAGAAGAGATTCAACGTATCTATATCAGCATCTTGTTTCATTTTGCCTTCGGCGACCTATTTTTGTAACGACACAAAAGTAGGCAAAAAGTCGTTCCCTCAACCGCCGGGAGGGCTGATTTTCCGCGAATATCTTTAGTGGATGCTCGACATGAAATGGCCTGTCAGGGAAGGGACATTGCAAGAGGTGTTGCGAAACGGAAAAGCGCGGAAAAGCGGCGGATGGTTTTTTTGACTGTGGGATCTATAGGGTATAATGATAAAACCTTGGAAGGATGTTCTCTCCATGAAATGTGTCCTTTTGTTTTTGTTGATGTCTCTCCTACCTGGCACTGTGATGGCGGCAGAGCGACCCACGATTGCTGTGTTGCCTTTTGGCGTGGCCAAAGACCGCAGTTCCATGCGCTGGATGGGGCTGGCTATGGCTTCGACCCTGACTGAAAAATTGCGCCGTGTACCCGAAGTGCGTATGTTGTCGCCGACTATGGTTGTGCGCGAGTTGCAATTGGCCGGTCTTGATCCGGCCCAGGCGTCGTGGACGCCTGCGGTTGTTGCCGGTCCTCTGGGACAGTGGCTCAATGCCGATCTGGTGATCATTGGGGCGATGGGTAAAATAGGAGATCGAAAAATTGCCGATCTGGTACTTCAAGGGCAGGAACGGTCTGAACCCATCACGGGATCACAATTGTGGTTGGCGGCACGTCTGGTGGATATTCACTCTGGAGAAACCCTCGGTCGGGCCTATGTAGAAGGGCGGGAAGAGGATGTGTTCGATTTGCAACAGGAATTGCTGATGCGCATTGGAGAGGGTTTGACCTTTAAAGAATCACTCGGTTTACCGGCTGTTGCAAAACCACCTACAATAGATTTGCAGGCTTATGAAGAGGCTTCTTTGGCCGAACAAATGATATTGGCGTTGTATGACACCGAGAATGCAAAAAAACGCGAGCGGGGAATTAAAAAAGCACTGAAGCGCGTTGAAAAAGCACTGAAGCGCGATGCCAGTTATGCTGGAGCGCTTACTTATCAGGGCACCTTATTCGCATTGCAGAAACGCCCCAAATTGGCCAATCAATCTTTTGAAGCGGCTGCAATATTAGATCCAGCTTTTGCCGCACCCCGTTATGGGCTGGTGGATCTGGCTTTGCAACAAGAAGATCTGATACAGGCTGGACTGGCGCTGAATCGGGTTATTGAGGCGGTGCCGTGGGATGATGAGGCGCATTATCTCAAGGGCACAGTTTTGCGTTTGCAGGGGCGCGATGACGAAGCACTGGCCTCATTTCAAAAAGCGATTGACTTGTATGCACACCGAGCGGAGGCCTTTTATGCTGCCGGGCAACTTCATTTGAAAAATGGCCAGATTACCCAGGCCATTGACATGTTACAACAAGCCGTCAATTTGATGCCTGGGGATGTGGGATATCAACTAACACTGGCCCATGCCTTTTTATCTGCAGGAGACAAGAATCGCACAAAGAGCATTCTGGATCAGGTTGATCCAAATGACAATCCCGAATACCAATGGATTCAGGGCAAACTCGCTTTGGAAAATGGGCATATAGATGATGCCATTCAACATTTGAGGCAGGTGCAGCACATACAGCCCGATCGGGTGGATGTGCTGGTGACACTGGGAAAGATTTATGTGCAACAAACGCTTTATGCCGATGCCGTAGATGTTTTTGCTGCGGCAGTGTCACACGGGGTGGCCCTGCCCGAAATTGTTTCGCCTTTTGGGGAAGCTTTAGAAGCATTGGGGCAAAAAACCGAGGCTGAAGATTTGTATCGCCAGACACTGGAACAAAAAGAAGATCTGGCATTGCGGTTGCGGTTGGTGAAATTTCTGCTGGCCCGCCAGGCATCTGATGAAGCGATTCAGGTTTTAAAAACAGGTGTACAATTTCATGCTGACCGGGGAGATATGCATGTGTTGCTGGGCGATTTGTATGCAAGCAAAACCATGGTTGCCGATGCCCTGCGGCACTATGAGCGCGCTTTTGTTTTGGGCATACCCAAAACTCCGGATATGATGCTTAAAATGGGGGATCTTTATTTGGCGCAAAACCAGATAGATCGCGCCCGGTCTCAGTATCGGCAAGCCATAGATGCGGGAATGAGAAGTGCTGATTTATATGCGAAGTTGGGGGAAATAGAAGAACAAACAGGGGACTTGCGCGCGGCATTGGCAGCGTATCGACAGGCTGTAAAAATATTTCCCTACCATGCCGAAGCAACAGCAGGTGTGGAACGCCTGACACTGGCGCTGAGCCCCAAACCCGAACCCGAACCCGACCTTGCATCCAAACCCAGGCCCAAACCCAAATCGATGGGTGCTGCCGATTATGCCTATCGCGCCAAACAACTTTATGAATCGGGCGACCTTTCGAGTGCGCGTGCAGCATTTGAAAAAGCGCTGGTTGGTGCCCCTCAAAATGCCCAATTGTGGAATGATCTGGGGGCGATTTATGCAAAATTGGGCGATTTGAAAAAAGCTGAAGAAACGCTTAAAGAAGCCAACCGGTTGGCACCTCATGCACCCGGGCACCTCTACAATCTGGCGCGGCTTTATACCGACATGGATCGTTTGGGTGATGCCGAGACAGCCTGCCGGGAAGCGCTTTTGCAAGATGCCGATTATTTGCCTGCACAGCGCCAACTTGCCAGGATTTATATGATGCAGGGTGAGGCGGGACGCGCGGTAACGATGTATCAAAATGCGTTAAAAAAAACGCCTGAAGATATGGATTTGAACCTGGGATTGGGCAATGCATTGTTGGCACAAGGGAATCTGGATGGTGCCGAGCAGGCCTATCTTGCGGTTCAAAAACAGATGCCAAAGGCATCGGCCCCAGCCATTGGTTTGGGCAATGCCAGCCTTGCGCGCAAAGATACCACTCAAGCCATTGCACATTACCGACTTGCGGCTGAGCAAAACGATCCGGCAGCGTTTGTAAATTTGGGGGCGATTCACACGGCGCGAGATAAAACCGAGCAGGCGGTTAAAGCCTATCAAAAGGCCCTGGAACTGGCCTCTAATGACCGTGATGTGCTCATGAATCTGGCCATTTTGCATTATCGCACCAAACAATATGGCGATGCTCTGAATTATTGCCGCACGCTGCAAGAACATTTTTACAGCGATTTTGACATACAGCGATTAACCGGAATGGTGGCCTATGCAGCGGGTGAATATGAACTGGCGCGAAGTGCGTATCAACGTGCAGTGGATCACAACCCCAAAGATCTGCAAGTGCGCCAGGGGTTGGCCACAACACTGGAAGCATTGAACAATCCTGGTGAAGCAAAACAACATTGGGAACAATGGTTGTTGTTGGTTGGCAATGATCCAGCGCGGCAGAAAGAGGTGTTGTGGGTGACAGAACATATCAAAAAGTTACCGGCGTTGTGAGTTAAATTTGCCTTCGACAAAAAGTGTTTTAATTACGCGCGGTTTCATACTTTTCTTGTGTGCCCAAGAAAAGTATGCAAAAGAAGGGCACCCCTCAAGCGTCGGGGGGCTGATTTTTCGCAGATTTCAACCGATTGCATGGGGTATCCTTGAAAAGGATGTGGCCGGCCTCTCTTCCCAAATTGGGCGAGGGGAGAGCGGGAAAAGATGGCGTGTTTGCCAATCTGCTTAAATAAGTAGCTTTTATCGGATTTCAAAGCAAAAAATAATCGGGTCGTGTGGTTTAGGTTCACACGACCCGATATTTGTTCATTGCTGGTTATTTTTACAATGTCCTTTACGCAGTCTGTTTGTCGGAGCCTTGCCGAGATTCGAGCCATTTTTTAAGTGATTTCGGACTCTCGCCGGAACGAAGGCCTTCTATAAGGCCTTCAACCGTCAAATCCTCATCCAAATTCGGCCAATGGAGATATTTTCCGTCACCGAAGATTTCGAATTCTTCACGTTCCTCAGGTGTTCCATACCAGAGTCGAGGATACCATACCAGAGGCACGCTGATTGATCGACCATCTATCAGATCTATAATCAAAGCGTCTTCACTTATTTTCACCTGTTGGGCACGGGGTTCTTGCTTATTGTTGCAGAAAGAATTCATTCCATCTCTCCAAAAATATCTCATGATGCTGTTGAATCAGTTTCGCGATTGCGTTTAACTCTGTTGAACCAAATCCACCTGTGTTTTGAAGAACTATTGGATCAAGCCAGAATTTTGCCACCTTATTCTCTCGTCTCACATGGATATGGGGTGGTTCTTCACGGTCAAGGGACACAAAGAAAAACCGGTATGGCCCTTCTGTCCGCACAGTAGGCATTCAGGAACGTCTCTCACAATATTTACAGGGCGGTAAAACTTCATTATGTTTGGTTAAAAGGTATTGTCATTGATTATGAGAATCAAGGTGAATTATTTAATGGTCATTTAGGATAATATTCAAGTATTTATTTTTAAAATAGTTATAAATTTGAAGGAAGTAAAAAAGATAATATACGATTTTAAAGAACAGCTTGACAGGTGAACAATTGGGCACTGTTTTAAATAAATCGCTGCACCAAATTTTAACTCATTGTTAAAATAGTCTGGGTTATACGTGGGATTCGCACCTGAGTGATCATGGATGTGGCAGGGAAGGGTGGATGCAATGATGTATTATCGCAGAAAAATACTGCTGGCTCTCGTTTCGGAAAGGCGTGTAAATGGCAAAAATAGAGGATATCAAAACGGCTATTGAATCCCTTCCAGAAAAAGAATTCATTGCGTTGCGCGAATGGTTCTCTGAAAAAGATTGGGAAAAATGGGATCGACAAATTGAAACGGATTCCAAATCCGGGAAATTGGATTTTTTGATTGCAGAAGCCTTTGAGGAAAAGCGAACGGAAAAGCTCAAGGATCTCTAAATGCATCGCACGACGAGACGTTTTTGGAGATGTTTTGAGCGCCTTCCTGTTCCGATTCAGGAGGCCGCCAGAGCGCATTTTTTACTGCTCAAGACAAATCCTCGACATCCCTCATTACATTTCAAGGAAGTTGGCAAATTCTGATCGACCCGTGCCGGAATAGGATATCGAGCACTGGCGGTCAAAGATCAAGATGACTTTATATGGGTTTGGATTGGGCCGCATGGTGAATATGATAAACTGATCAATACATCAGCAATTTCCGGTTAGAAAATTGCTTGTGAGAGAAAAATTAGATAAAAATATTAAAAACATATAGTTATGAAAAATCCTCTCATCCCATCTCACGCCAACTTCAAGCCTTCGGGCGAAAAATCAGGCGCTAACGAGATCGTTCCAACAGCCTTTTGGACACTTTGGCCCCTTCGGTGCAGTCCGTGTGCTCAAAGAACAGGCCGCGTTGGACGATCCGGACGCTATGCGAAGCGGGATGGGGCACCGTAGAGTCGTTTGGCAGGACCTACTTGAGGTCGATTTTGGTCGTTTTGGAGTCAATATTTACTCATAAGATATTGTTTTAAAATATCTTAAATCAATTTAGACAATTTTTTGACCCCAGCAAAATCCTAACCGGAAACTACTGAGATCATCAGGTTATTGAACTGTCGTTTTGACCTTTGCCAATCCGGGTGCAAATGGACTATCGCGTTCAAAAAAGCTTCTCAAATTTTGGTAACTCATAGTAAATCAAATCTTTATACAACTGCCAAATTTACGTATCAATGAATGTCGGGTCGGCAGTTCCCAGCATGACGACACGGGTTCTTAACGAGCTCCCGATACTCATTCCTGCCGAAGCTGTGCTTCAGAACTTCAATACTATTCTAACAACCTATTTTGATAAAACAGATGCAAATAATAAACAGTCTAAGACACTCTCCAACCTCCGCGACACCCTCCTCCCCAAACTCATCTCCGGCGAACTTCGCATCCCCGACGCTGAAAAACTTACCGAGGAAGCGTTGGCATGACATTCACCGAAGCCCGAATTTAAGTGGTAAGTAGGAGAAATATATAATGACACAACTCGGCTCAACTCCTGAATACGCCGATTGGCTTAAAGAAATTAAAAATAAAATCAAAAGGGCACAGATTCGGGCATCCCTTGCCGCAAGTCGGGAACTTATTCTCTTCTACTGGGATCTTGGTAAATCGATTTCAAACAAGATTGAAGAGAACGCTTGGGGAAATAAGGTAGTTGACCAACTTTCCAAGGATCTTGAATCAGCATTTCCCAACAGTCAGGGTTTTTCACGTACAAACCTCTATTACACCAGAAAATTTTATGAATATTTCTCCGCATTTACAGATGCAGTAATTGTCC
>CAXNEV010000012.1:0-19509 GCA_964200925.1 Candidatus Latescibacterota bacterium
GTTGCACCATCCGACACACGCCATTGGCCTTTGCTCACATCCCTGCTGGGCGACTTTGGCGGTGCATTTTATTTGCTCATCGCCCTTTCCGGCATTCCGCATAGTCGCGCCATTCACCAATCGCGCAACATTCCCGATGATATTGCCCGCAACACTTATCGCGATATTTATGTTTGGGCACAACAATACCACGACATAGGCACCTTTAAAGACGGGCGTTTTTTTCATCCGGGCCAACCCGGTTGCTGGGGGCTGTGCACCCGTATTTTTCCGTGGTTGCTCAGCCATCTGTATGGCCACCTCTACCGCGTGGGGCGCCTGCAATACAAAACAGGCCCCTTTCGCCAGCCCATGCGCGTCTATCGCCATCGCCAAACCGGGCACATTCGTTTGCTGATTGAAGCCGGTCAAACTTTCCGAACAGATGGCCACTACAATGGATCGGGCGGCATCGAAGATTCCAATGCCTGGACATCCACACTTGCAGAAACGCCCACTCAGGTCACGGGCCACCCCATTCACCCATCTGGATATGTCCTGCACAATTCCGTCACGCTGACCCTCACCGATTGGGAATGCGTTTTAAACACAGGCGACCCCATTTTGGAAATTCACATACCAGAAGATGGGCCCATGGAATTTAACGCATGTGGCGAATCGCTTCAGCACATCATTGAATTTTTTCCCAAACATTTTCCAGAACACCCCTTCAAAGCAATATGTTGCACCTCGTGGTTTTTAGATCCCATCTATCAAAAGCTCCTCTCCAAAACATCCAACATTGTGCGTTTCCAGCGCGAATGTTATCTCTATCCGCTCCATTCACGCGGCAATCGAAGCGGCCTTGAACGCATCTTTGGCTCTCATGTGCACGATCTGGCCAATGCCCCGCACAACAGCAGCATGCGCATTGCCGTGCTCGACCACCTTGAAGCCGGTGGTGTGCTCATCAGTGGCGGGGCATTGTTGTTTCCCGAACATGTTTCCGCCTGGGGAACTCAATCCTATCTTCAACAATTCCAATAAACCAGCCGGGCATCAGACAGGGTATCGTATTTTTCTTTGTAAAACATGCCCAAACACACAGTTGACATCTCACCCTCCTGTCTTTACCTTACGCAAAAATTTGAGGAGATTGTCATGACCGATCCTGCTCAAACCCGCCTGGTACCATCTGGTCCTAACATGGGCGAAGCCATTCCCACATTCACATTGCCCAACCAATGGGGCCAGCCCGTCACATATCAACCCGACGGCAAACACCAATCGCTTATCCTCTTTCACCGCAGCGCCGATTGGTGACCGTATTGCAAAACCCAGCTCGTGGAGCTGCAAGACAAGTTGACCCATTTTCAACAAAACAACATTCACCCCTATGCCATCAGTTATGACCCGGTAGAAACCCTAAAAACCTTTGCCGAAAAACACCACATCACCTATCCTTTGCTGTCCGATTACGGCAGCACAGCCATCCGCGCCTTTGGCATTTTTAATGCCGATGTACCGCCCGACAAAAAATCCTACGGTGTTCCCCATCCCGGCACCTACATTGTCAATGCACAGGGCATCGTCATCGACAAATCATTTCACGAACACTATGCCGTGCGCGATTCCATTGCCAGCATGTTGCAACAGCGTTTGCACATTGATCCTCAAGGCTGTCCGGTTCAAACCATCGAAAATGAAGATTTAAAAGCCGTTGTCACCTTGTCATCAGGCACCATTCGACGCGGCCAGGTACAAACCCTGACCCTGAACATCACCCTCAAAAACAACCGCCATATCTACAGCCCCAACATCGAAGGCGGCTACACACCCACCCGCCTCACCTTTGATGAAATAGAAGACGTCCAATTTGGGGAGGTCTTCTATCCAGAACCCAAACCCCTGCACCTCAAAGCACTCAACGAAACGCTACCCGTTTTTACAAACCACATCACCCTAAAAACAAACCTCACCAACCTCAAACGCGAAAGCTTCGTTGTTCGTGCACACCTGCACTATCAAGCCTGTGACGATCGCGACTGTTATTTGCCACAAAAAATGGCGTTTGAATTGCCGCTCACCTATCTGGAAAACATCTAATGGATCATATATTCCATCGCACGTTAAAAAGCAATTGGCATCAGGTTTCCCATGGTGATGGGGTTTATCTTTTTGACACCGAAGGCAACCGATATCTCGATGCGTGTGCTGGCGTACACGTCGTCAGCATTGGTCACGGCGTGGCCGAAATTGCCGATGCCATGGCCGAACAGGCCCGCAAAGCCGCTTTTACCTACAGCCATTTTCTCAATCCTTCTCAAATCGACCTGTCAAAAAAAATCGCCGACATAACTCCCGGCGATTTGTCCCGCGTCTTTTTTACATCCGGTGGTTCCGAAGCCACCGAATCGGCCCTCAAAATCGCGCGCAAATATCACATCGAAACGGGCCATCCGCAAAAATACAAAGTCATCTCACGCTGGCAAAGCTGGCATGGCAACACACTGGGGGCCCTTTCCATGTCGGGCCGCACAAGCTGGCGGCAAGACTATGTGCCCTACCTTCAAAATTTCCCGCACATCCACCCGCCGTTTTGCCACCACTGCCCCTATGGCAAAACCTATCCCGAATGCAACTTACGCTGTGCCGACGAACTCGACTATGTCATCCAGCAAGAAGGGGCCGACTATATTTCGGCCTTCATCGCCGAACCCATTTTGGGCACCTCAGCCCCCGGTTTTGCCCCACCACCCGATTATTATCCCGCCATTCGCGACATCTGCAACCGCCACAACATCCTGTTTATTCTCGATGAGGTCGTCACCGGTTTTGGCCGCACCGGAAAAAACTTTGGCATCGAACACTGGCCCGGCGTCATTCCCGACATTATGACCACCGGCAAAGGTCTCAGCAGCGGTTACACCCCCATTGCCGCCACCATAACCCGCGAACATGTTTATGAGGCCATTCACAAAACATCCCCATCATTTGTACACGGTCATACATACGGTGGCAACCCCCTTTCATGTGCCATTGCCCTGGCTGTTCAAAATTACGTTGAAAAACACAACCTCGTCACCCAATGTGCGCAAAGAGGTGACGAAATGCTCGCCAAACTCCAACCCCTGCGCGATCTGCCCATTGTGGGCGATATTCGCGGCAAAGGGTTGCTGATCGGCATCGAATTTGTCGCCGATCAAAAAACAAATATGCCCTTCGATCCGTCAAAGGGCGTCACGTCAAAAATTGTCAACCGCGCCTTTGAAAAAGGCGTGCTCCTCATGCCAGGTGCGCCCGGACTCATCCATGGTACTTCGGGTGATCACATCGCCATCAGCCCACCGTTTACCATCACATCACCACAGATCGATGAGGTTGTTCGCGTGATCAAAGAAAGCATCACAGAAATTACAAAAACACTGGGTTATTAATGTCCGTCCACCCCGATATCGCCATCCGGAACCTTCGAAAAACCTATGTCGTGCCCGAACGCGACGCCGGTCTGGGAGCTGCACTCAAAAGCCTCATTGTGCGCAAAACCCGCGAAGTTGAAGCCGTTAAAGACATGACCTTTACGGTTGCCCCCGGAGAAGTGGTGGGTTTTCTGGGTCCCAATGGCGCGGGCAAAACCACCACGTTGAAAATGCTCTCCGGCCTGCTGCATCCCACATCGGGCAATGTCGAAGTGCTCGGTTATACCCCGTTTAACCGCAAATCGGCATTCCTGAAAAAAATCACCCTCGTCATGGGCCAGCGCAACCAGCTCATCTGGGACATTCCCGTCGGCGATTCCTTCGAGCGCAACCGCGCCATCTACCGCCTGTCGCCATTGGAATACAAACAAACGCACGACGAACTCACCGATTTGCTCAACCTAAGCGATCTTTTGCCCAAACCCGTGCGCAACCTCTCGCTGGGCGAACGCATGAAATGCGAAATTGCCGCCGCGCTTCTGCATCGCCCCCGGGTTCTTTTCCTCGATGAACCCACCATCGGCCTCGACGTCACCATGCAGCGCCGCATTCGCACCTTCATTGGTGAATACAACAAACGGTATAACGCCACGGTTTTGCTCACGTCGCATTACATGGCCGATGTGGAAGCCCTGTGCAAACGCGTAATCATCATTCACCACGGCCAACTACTGTTTGACGGCGCACTCACCCAACTGATCGAACGGTTTTCTCCACACAAAACCATCGTGGTTGACCTCAACACCGAACATGCCGACCTGTCTTCCTACGGCGAAGTTGTCACCACCGAGGGCAGCCGTTTTACCCTGCGCGTGCTCAAATCGGAAACCGCACACGTCACCGGTCGCCTGCTGGCCAATCTGCCCGTTGTTGATCTCACAATAGCAGATCCCCCAATTGAAGAAGTGATTGAACAGGTGTTTGCTACATGACAGTCACGCGTCATCCCACTTCATATCCCAAAAACAAAAAACCTGACTCCTGACTTATGAAACACTACCTCGACATCTACTTCGCTTTTTTCAAAACCTCGCTCGCCATTCAGTTTCAATACCGCGTGGCCATGGCCATCTGGATGATTGGGCGCATCCTGGAACCCATCGTCTATCTCGTGGTCTGGTCAACTGTGGCTCAAGCACACGGCGGTCGTGTTGGCACCTATACCCCGGCAGATTTTGCCGCCTATTACATTGTGCTCATGATTGTCAATCAGTTCACCTTCACCTGGATCATGCACGAATACGATTACCGCATTCGGCATGGGGAGCTTTCCAACCTCCTGCTCAAACCCATCCACCCCATTCACTCCGACATTGCCGACAACATCGCGTATAAAATTTTGATGTCGCTCATTATTTTTCCAGCAGCAGGCCTGGTCCATGTGCTCTTTTCTGCCAATCTCATTTTCCATATTCACGCTTTTTTTGCATTTCTGCTTGCCCTTTTCATCGCTTTTTTTGTGCGTTTTTTTATCGAATGGACACTGGCCCTGATCGCCTTCTGGACCACGCGCAACGAAGCCATCAACCAGATGTATTTCACGCTCGGCCTGTTTTTGTCAGGCCGCATTGCCCCTATTGACCTGCTGCCCGATTGGGTGCGCCTCATCGCAGACGTTTTGCCTTTCCGCTGGGCGGTGGCTTTTCCCGTTGAACTCATGCTCAATCGCCTGTCGCCCGAACAAATCTGGCATGGATTCATGATGCAGAGCTCCTATCTGCTCATTGGATTTATCTTGCTCAAACTCACCTGGCGTGCGGGCATCAAAAAATATTCGGCTGTTGGTTCATAAACATTTGTCTGTTCGAGCGACGATCCAGCAGGTCGTCGCTCCCGCTGGGTCGCACTGGAAAAACATCATGCATCATCTCCAACTCATCTGGACCTTCTTCCGAATCGGCATTCTCAACGAACTGGCCTATCGCGTCAACTTTTACGTCCAGTTCCTTCAATCTCTCTTGAGCCTGGGCACCGCCATCGCCGGATTAACCATTGTTTTTTCTCACACAGAATCGCTCGGTGGTTGGCAAGCGGTGGACATCCTTGCGCTTCTCGGTGTGTTTATGTTTGTAGGTGGCCTCATCCGATTGGTCATTCAACCCAGCATGGCACAACTCATGGACGACGTGCGCCGTGGCACCTTCGACTTTACCCTCACCAAACCGTGTGATGCGCAATTTCTCACCAGCATTTCGCAAATCCACATTTGGAGAATTTCGGATATTGTGCTCGGTCTGGGCGTCTTATCGTTTGCCCTCATCGATCGCGGGCTTCCCTTAACCCTGTTGGAAACTCTGTCTTTTGCCATGGTCATGTTCACGGGCGGAGCCATCATCTACAGCTTCTGGCTCATGCTGGCCACCCTCACCTTCTGGTTTTTGCGCATTGAAAACATCCTCATCATTTTCCAAAGTATGTACGAAGCCGGGCGCTGGCCCATTGGCATCTATCCACATTGGCTGCGTTTTGTGCTCACCTTCCTCGTTCCCGTTGCGTTTGCCATCACCGTACCCGCCGAAGCCCTGTCGGGCCGCTTAACCACCGAAAATCTCATCACCTCTTTTTTCCTCAGCCTCTTCATGCTGGCCCTTTCGCGCTGGTTCTGGAAACGCGGAGTCAAAAATTACGCCGGTGCATCGGCCTAAATCTTTGGGAGCTTTCTATGCCACGCAATACCTTCCGCATCGCCATCCGTCAATTCGACCCCTTTGCCTCAGCCATTCAAAAACAATGGGATTCTTTTTGTGAACAATCTCATGTCGATTTAAAACTGGAAGCCATTCAACTCGACCTCCATCCCCTGTATGAAACCCTGTTTGAAAAACACGGCCTCAAAAACGGCGACTGGGATGTGGCCTTCATCAACACCGACTGGCTGGCCCACGCGCATCAAAGCCATGCTCTGTTAAATCTCCAATCCCATATCCAGAACAATCCCCCAGACGATTACCCGCAAGGCTGGACAGATTCGCTGCTTCGCCTTCAAACCTTCGAAAACAGCATCATCGGCCTGCCCTATCACGACGGCCCCCAATGCCTCATCTACCGCAAAGACCTCTTTGAAAATCCCGCCGAACAGGCAGCCTATCAAAAACAATATGGTCACCCCCTTCAAATTCCCAAAACCTGGAATGACTTCGTTCAAATTGCACAATTTTTCACCCGCCCCGAACAAAACCTCTACGGCACGGTCTTTGCCGCTTATCCCGACGGGCACAACACCGTTTACGACTTTTGCATTCAACTCTGGACACGCGGCGGTGAATTGTTCGATGCCAACAATTGTGTCACCCTCAACACGCCTCAGGCCATCGATGCCCTCACCTTTTACCGCAACATCCTCAACGATCCAAAAGCCATACACCCCAAAGCCCGCGAGTTTGACTCGGTCAAAAGCGGTCTATCTTTTGCCAATGGGGAAATCGCCATGATGACCAACTGGTTTGGTTTTGCCGCCATGTGCGAAACCATTCCCCAATCGCGCATCAAAGGTCACATTGCCGTTGCCGACATTCCCCATGCACCCAACTGCGCAAGCGCCTCACTCAACGTCTATTGGATACTCGGCATTGGCGCAGGCAGTCCTCATGCAGATATTGCCTACCCGTTTCTTCGCCACTGTGCATCTGCCTCTCAAGACAAAGTGCTCACCCTCGAAGGTGGCATTGGATGCCGCAAATCCACCTGGACCAATAAAGAGGTCAACACGCAAATCCCATTTTATCACGCCCTCGAACCCATTCACAAAAATGCCCGCGAATTTCCCCGTTTAACCAACTGGGCTCAACTGTCCAAAGTCATTGACGAACTCGTTCTCAACACCATCAACACCCATCAGCCCGTCGCAGAATTGACGCAGGAAGCACAACACAAAATCAATCATCTCCAGTAAATGAATTTCCTCCACGCAATAAAAAAACGGCCTTCATCAGACCGTTTGTTAAAGAACGAGAAAGTCAGGATTCAGAATCCAGGAGAACAACAATTATCCTGAATCCTGTATCTCGTTTTTGCCTTTCACTCTGAACCAGTGGGTGCCGCGAAGCGGCAGAGTTCCCGAATCAACGAGTGCCGCAGGCAAGTTCCCGAAGGGAACACACCGAAGGTGCCCCGCTTCTCACGAGCGCAGCGAGTAACCCCGCACTCCGCTTTTGCCTCCCTCTACCCAATCCTCTCCCAATTACCCGTTTCTGCAGATCGGTAAACCGCTTCCTCCAGCACAATCATCGCCACACCGGCTTCACCGGGAATGGGCGCGGGTTTGTTTTCATAAACCGCACGCGCAAAATCCTTCACCGCCAGCACGCAATTTTCGCGAAGCCCAATGCTGTCTCGAATTTGAGATGGCGAATAAACCACCGACTCCCGATTGTTGTCCAAAACGGTCACCTTGCCCGATAAATCATCTAACATCAACCGCCCTTCCGATCCTTCGATCAATAACGTTGCCCCCGGATTCAACGGGCTGCTATAATCTGTGGCACCGGCCATCAGCGTCGCGCCGATTTCATACTGAACCATATACGTCTTCATCGTCAGTGCACAATACATAAAAGTCGGAAACACAAGATCAGGCGAAGAAGGATGTGATTTGTTTGGCAACGGCTTTTTGTCAATCACAGAAACAGCGCGCACGGGTTTGCCAAACAAACTGTTCACATAATCTGTCATATGGTGAATGCAAAACCCAAAGGCCCGCAAATGCGCAAACAACGGCTGTCCGATTTTCCCTGCGCGAACGACCTCGGCCAAATACACACACGACGGGCTGTAGCGATAATTATAACCCACATTCAACAACCGCCCCGCTGTTTTTGCCGCATCCACCATTTTTTGTGCACTCTCGCGGGTGTGTGACAAAACCTTTTCGCAATACACATGACTTCCGCTTTGCAAAGCCGCAACCGTCAGTTCTTCATGCACACGCTCCGGTGTAGCAATTGACACCACATCGGGTCTCACCTCATCCAGCATCCGATCAAAATCGGTATAAAGCGGCACATGAAACAGATCTGCCACCCGTTTTGCGTTTGCATTTTCGGTGCGGCTCCACAAACCAGTCACATCGCAAAATTCCGATTCTGCAAACGCCTGCAAATGATTGGCACCCCACTTCCACCCCGCGACAATCGCCTTCAATTTTTGTTTTTTTTCAGACATAAACACCCACCATATCTTCAATTTGCGAACCGTACGACAGATTGATACTCGCCATCCAACTTACCCCTGTATAGATTAACAGTCAATACAGAAGGATTCTCCTTTACCGGGTGAGCCAAAGGTCCGGTTGTTCTACAAATTCACGAATGGTGTTCAGGAAACGAGCAGCCGGACCTCCATCGACCACACGGTGGTCAAAGGTGAGGGAGAGGGCGACCTTGTGACGCGGGACGATCTGGTTTTCGTAGACGGAGGGTTTTTGAACGATACGACCGATGCCCAGGATGGCGCACTGGGGCAGGTTGAGGAGAGGCGTGAAGGTGTCAACGCCGTACATCCCCAGATTGGTGAGTGTGAAAGTACCGCCCTGGAGATGAGCGGTGGTAAGAGTTCCGGCGCGGGCTTTTTTTGCGAGTTCGGCGGATTCTATGGCCATTTGCTGGAGGCCTTTTTGGTCCGCGTTCTGCAGGACAGGTACGAGCAGGCCGGCTTTGGTATCTACGGCGATGCCCAGATGAATGTGTGGGTGCTGTACAGACTGATCGTTCTGCCAGGAGGCGTTGAGGGCCGGATGGTCTTTTAATGCGAGTGCAGTGAGCCGGAGGAACATGTCATTGTACGTGGGCGCCCGGTCTTTCAGGGAGGTTTTGAGTCTGGCGCGTAAGGAGACCAGTTCGGTGGCGTCGGTTTCCACATGGAGGGTGACAGCGGCGGTTTGTTGTGTACTTTCGAGGAGGCGTTGTGCAATGGTGCGCCGGGTGCGCGTTGTGGTTGAGGTTCCTGCGGCGGCCCGGATGTCGCGTTCAACAATACGGCCTGTACTTCCGCTGCCTTTCAGGGTTTGCCAGTTTACGCCGAGTTCGGTTGCAATGCGGAGAGCACGAGGACTGATGGTGGGGCCGCGTTTTTTTGAGGGCGATTCCACAGCTTTCGGTGTGGTGGGTGCGGTGGGTGTGGCTGCCAGAGCTTTCGGCTGTGTGGGCGCAGGCAGCGGTTCTTCTCCGGGTTGGAGTAGATAGGCCAAAAAGGTGCCCACGGGCACGGTGTCGCCGGGTTGCGGGACAGAATTGGGAATGTGCAGGATCCCGCTGTCCAGGGATTCGATATCGTTAAGGGCTTTGTCAGTTTCTACCGTGAAGACGATGTCCCCGGTTTCCACCGGGTCGCCGTCCTGCTTGATCCATTCTACCAGGGTGCCTTCTTCCATGGTCCAGCCCAGACGGGGCATGACGATTTCGATGGGCATGGTTGCTCCTGCTTCGCGTTTTTGAAGTGTGGGTGTACACTCCCCGGCACGTTTTAGGGCGGGCGGGGAGACCTCGCCCCTACGTGGCCATGAGGTTGCGGATGGCCTGTGTGATGGTTTCAGGTTGCGGTACAGCTGCGGTTTCCAGGGTGGCGCTGTACGGTGTAGGGGTATGTACGCCGTTGAGGCGGCGGATGGGCGCATCCAGGTCGTCGAAGGCGAGGTCCTGAACCTGGGCGGAAATTTCGGCGCCGATTCCGCAGGGACCGAAGGTTTCATCTACGATGAGCAGGCGGCCGGTTTTGTGTACGGATTCCAGAATGGTGTTTATGTCCAGGGGCGCAACGGTGCGCGGGTCGATGACTTCCACGGAGAGGCCTTCGGAGGCGAGCTGTTCGCTTGCGTTCAGGGCAAGGGGAACCATCCGGGCAATGGCAACGACGGTGAGGTCGGCTCCTTCGCGAGGAACGGCGGCCTGGCCGAAGGGGATGGTGTAGTCTTCTTCGGGTACTTTACCCCGGCTGTTGAGCAGGAGCTTGTGTTCGAGGAAAAGGACGGGGTCGTTGCCCTGGAGGGCGGTTTTGAAGAGGCCTTTGGCATCGTAGGGGTTGCTGGGCAGAACCACGCGGAAACCGGGTAGATGGGCGAATACGGGAGCGTAGTTGCCGGAGTGGTGTGTGGCGGCGGCGCCGCCGATGCCGAAACAGCCGCGCAGGACGATGGGCATTTTGAGGCGGCCACTGCTCATGTACTGCATTTTGGCAATCTGGTTGACCATTTCGCCAAAGGCGTCCATGATGAAGTCGATAAACATGAAATCTACTACGGGCCGTGCACCGGCCATGGCTGCGCCGGTGCAGAGGCCCACGAACCCGCGTTCGCAGATGGGGGTATCGCGCAGGCGCTTTGGACCGTAGAGATCGTAGAGACCGGTGGTGGTGTTGAAGTTGCCGCCGCGTTCGCCAATGCCTTCGCCCACAACGAAGATGGTGGGCTCTTTTGCCATTTCTTCGGCCAGGGCTTCGCGGGCGGCCTCGATGAAAGTGAGTTCGCGCATGGGGGTCAGGCTCCGTGGCTGAAGATGTGGTCTGTGAGGGTGGCCGGATCCGGCCAGGGGCTTGTTCGGGCGTATTCTACGCCTTCTCCAACGAGGAATTTGATTTCGTTTTCAATGCAATCCAGATCATTCTGTACGATGGTTCCATCCGCGACGAGTTGTTTCCCCAGGGCGTCAATGGGGTCGCGCGCTTTCCAGGACTCAATTTCTTCCATGGAGCGGTATCCTCCGTCGCGCATGCCTTCGGCGTGGGGCCTTGTGCGATAGGTTTTGCAGTCCAGGAGCGTGGGGCCTCCGCCTTTCCGGGCGCGTTTGACGGCTTCTCCGGCGGTGCGATACACGTCCAGGACATTGTTGCCGTCTACGGTAATGCCGGGTACGCCGTAGCCTTCGGCGCGTGAGGCCACGTTGGTGTTACGGGAGGAGTACTCGAAGGCGACTTCGGTGGCGTAGCGATTGTCTTCCAGAACAAAGATGACAGGGAGCTGCCAGATGGCGGCCATGTTGAGGCCTTCGTGGAAGGCGCCGTTGTTGACGCCGCCGTCCCCGAAGAAGGCCACGCCCACGTGGTCCAGGTTTCGCAACTGGAAGGCATAGGCCGCGCCGGTGGCCTGGAGGATGCAGGGACCTACAATGCCGCTGGTACCCATCAGGCCGACTTCGGGTGAAAAGAGGTGCATGCTGCCGCCGCGCCCCTGGGAGCAGCCGGTAGCTTTCCCGTGGAGTTCGGCAATGAGTTCCCGGACGGGCACACCTTTGGCCAGGGCATGGCCGTGGCCGCGGTGGGTGCTGAAGACGGCGTCTTCGTGGCCGAGGTGTGCGCATACGCCGGCGGCAATGGCTTCTTCTCCCACGTAGGTGTGGCAGGCGCCGGGGATGTGCCCTGCCTGATAGGAGCGGGCGAGCTGTTCTTCGGTGCGTCGGATGGTGAGCATGCAGCGATAGAGAGAGAGCAGCTGCTCTTTCGACAGGGTATTGGGCATGGAGGTCTCCGAAGAGAGAGGCGGCAATTGACAGGTATTGGTACTTCACGAAATATTGCAATGGGCCGAAAACACCAAGGCGAGAAGTCAAGGCATGCCTCGCCCCTACTGGTGATGTCCGGTCCGGTACAGTTCCTAATAATTTCCAAACATCCACCTTATCCGCTGACGGATGGTCCGCCGGGGTAGGAACCGCCGGCGTTCATGGCCAGGTTGCCGCCGTCCATGGGCAACAGGATACCGGTGATCCAGGCCGAGGCGTCTGAGGCCAGGAAGACGGCGGGGCCCACAATGTCTTCGGGTTTTCCCATGCGGCCGGTGGGGATGCCGCGCAGCCAGGTGTCCACCATACGGGGTTCGGCCGCAATGCGTTCCCGAAGATTCGGGTTCATGACCTGGGCAGGCAGGATGGCGTTGACGCGGACGCCACGGCCGCTCCATTCGGTGCTGAGTTCACGGGTCATCTGCACCACGGCGCCCATGGCCATGCTGTAGCCAGTATGGCCCCGTCCCAAGGCGGAAACGCCGGCGATAGAGCCGATGTTGATGATGCTGCCCTTGCCGGCTTTGAGCATGCGTCGGCCGGCTTCCTGGCAGGCATAGAAACGGCTCACGACCAGGCGCTGGAGGACGCCTTGTAGTTGTTCAAGAGAGATGTCCTCGGGCGAATGAATGAGGCCCTCGCCGGCCACGTTGGCCAGGATGTCGATGCGGCCGAAGGTTTCGTCGACTTTGGCGAACATGGCCCGGACGTGCTTTGTGTCGGAAACATCGCCCTGTACCGAGACGGCCCGGCGGCCGAGCGCTTCGATGCGGACAGCGGTGTCCTGCATGCCTTCGGCATTGAGGTCTGCAAGGACGAGGTCTGCACCGGCTTGCGCGAAGCCGAGTGCCATGGCTTTTCCCATGCCGCCGCCGCTGCCGGTGACAAGGGCGACCCGGCCGGTGAGGTCGAAGAGGGGATGGGACATTGGGTTCCTTTCAAAGAAAAGCAGAAATTTCAAATTTCAAATTGTCCACTGGCTTACGAATGGTAATGTACAACAGCCGAAAGAATAGTCAAGAGTTATAGATTGGACTTCACCATCAATAAAATGGACTTTCTGTATCACCAATTCAATGAGTTTATAGCTATGTAGCCTTTGCCAAGTTTTTTCGGCTTCTGTTGCCAGTTTAAAAACCATTCATTCTTTGCCAACGTACGCGATGGCGTCGATTTCTACGAGGATACTTTTATACATGTCGCCCGCGCCAATGAGCCGGCGAGTGGGCATGCGTTTTTTGTTTTTGAAGTATTTCATGTAAGTTTTGTTGAAGCGGTCCCGGTCATCCATGTCCAGGAGGAAAACGTTGGTCCGCACGACGTTGTCCCAGGTTGCGCCTTCGTTTTCCAGAACGGTTTTCATGGCGTCCATGGTGAAAATGGTTTGTTCTTCGATGTTTGCGCCCACGACTTTGCCGTTTTCCACGGGGCCAAAGCCGGAGAGGAAGAGCATATCACCCGCGCGGCGGGACATGGAATAGAAGGGTTCGGGGCTTTTTTTTGTTGCCATGGTGAGAATCTCCTGATTCGAGTTCGTGTGGTTTCGGTTATGCCGTTATGTTTTTTACGATATCCGGGTCGTGGGCTGCCAGCGGAAACCGGGGGACGACGCTTTTGTTGACGATGTTGTCCGGATGGGGCATATGGCCGCTGAGCACGGAGACGAGGTTCCGGATGCCGGTGACGGTGACTTCTTGACTGGCCTGGACGGAGAGGCCCGAGACGTGCGGGGTGAGAATGACGTTGTCCAGGTAGGCCAGGGGATGATCCGGTGGGGATTCGGTTTCCCCGAAGATGTCGATGACGTCGAAGGTGTCCAGACCTGCACCAGCGAGAGGACCATTTTTAAGAATGTCCACAAGAGCGTCTTCGTCTACGAGGGCGCCGCGAGAGGTGTTGATGAGGCAGGCGCCGGGTTTCATTTGCTCCAGGGCGGCCCGGTCGAGCATATGGCGGGTTTGCGGGCTGAGCGGGAGGTGGAGAGAGACGAAGTCGGATTCTTTCAGGAGGGTATCCAGGTCTACCATGCGAACGCCAAGGGCGTTGGCTTCATCTGTGGGCGCATCCATATTGCGGCGGGTGGCCAGGAGGTTCAGTCCGAAGGGTTTTGCACGTTGGGCCACGGCCTTTGCACTGGCGCCGAAGCCGACGAGACCCAGAGTTTGGCCGGAGAGGCGGGAGAGTTTGAGGCCTTCTTCCCGGGCCTTTTGAAAAGCACCCCGGTACATGTGCTGCGACATGCGGAAGATCTGCCGGGAGAGAGAGAGCAGGATGGCCATGACGTGGTCGGCCATTTCGTTCACGCAGAAGTACGGGACGTTGGAGACCAGGATGCCTTTTCGGGTGGCGGCGACCACATCGATTTTGTCCGTTCCGTTTCCCAGCCGGGAGATGAGCCGGCATTTGGAGAGGCGGTTGATAACTTCTCCGGAAAGCGTGGCGGAGACGATGGCCAAGGCTTCACAATGGGCCACGTGGGGAATGAGTTCATCGGGGGTGAAGGCTTCGACTTCGATTGGGGTGATGCCGAAGTGACGGTAAAACCTGGCCTCGACAGGGTTGATGGGCATCAATTCGGCATTGAGGCGGACGAAGTGAACGTCCGCAAAAGATCTTCGGTCAGACATGAATGGTTCTCCGGCCTGGCTTCGTTTTTTGAGATGGAGCTGGGTATGTCCGGGTTGGTAGAGGATTGGGGCAAGGTCGCTTTTTCGAAGCCCTCTGGCGCTGCGGGTGCAAACTTGCACTGTGCCTGGTTGTGCCAGTTTCGTATCGACATGAGAATTCGGTTAGAGAATTTTCCCACGGGCATGGATGGGCCAGACGGCTTCCGCTTTGCTTTTGCGTACGGCCACCATCTGGTCGTGTTCATCGATGTGCATGGCGGTGTCCTTCGAGTGAGAGATGAGGGGCTTTGTGGGACCCTCATGAGATAGTGTGTGGAGGCGGTAAGGTCAAGGGGTTTGTGGGATGGTTGCGTGTAAATTTTTTGGATTAAATCATCTCTTACCCAACATAAATCACCCAAAAAACACACATGATATTCATGTTGTGTATTTTTGTCAATTCCATTAGAATAGGAGCGCAATTTCAGTTGAAGTTAAACGAATGCTCAAAGGAGTGCACAATGGCTTACAAATTACCCGAAATCGCAGAACCCGAAGCGCCCAAAAAGAAAGAAGTGGTGCTCATCGCCAACGGCGACCTGCGCCTGTCGGCCAATCAGAAATGCTGGGTCGCTCAGCGCGACATGGAAACACAAATCGTGGCTGCAATCAAACGCGAAGGTTGGAACGTGCGCCGGGGTCATCCCTACAAAAAAGAAGAGCGCCACGGCTTCATCGGCTCACAAAAAGAAGGGATGGAAATCTTCAAAACCATCCACCCCGATTCGCCCATCATCGTCGCCGAAGCCGTCTGGCAATACAGCCACCACGTTTTGCACGGCCTCATCGGCCACAAAGGCCCCATTCTCACACTTGCCAACTGGAGCGGCCAGTGGCCCGGCCTGGTTGGTATGCTCAACCTCAATGGCTCCCTCACCAAAGCCGGTGTTACCTACAGCACGCTGTGGAGCCTCAATTTCACCGATGCCTTTTTTAAACGCGGTCTGCGCGAATGGCTCACCACCGGCACCGTCACCCACGACACCAGCCATGTGCGCAATGCCAGCACCTTCCGCCTGCCCGAAGCCGAAGCCGAATTGGGCCAGGCCCTCGCTCGGCAACTGCAACGCGAAAAAGCCATTATGGGTGTGTTTGACGAAGGCTGTATGGGCATGTTCAACGCCATCATTCCAGACCATTTGCTCAATCCCACGGGGGTATTTAAAGAACGCCTGTCGCAATCGGCCCTGTGGGCCGGCATGCAAAAAGTCACCGACAAAGAAGCCACTGCCGTGCGCACCTATCTCGAACGCAAAGGCATGACCTTTGTCACCGGCAAAGATCCCATCAACGAACTCACCGACGAACAAATTCACCTCCAGTGCAAAATGTACATCGCCGCCGTGCGTATCGCCCACGACTTTGGCTGTGCCACCATTGGCATTCAATACCAGCAGGGCCTCAAAGATATTTGCCCGGCATCCGACCTCGTCGAAGGCATTCTCAATAACGTGGATCGCCCCCCGGTCAAACATGCCGAAACAGGTGACATCCTCTACACAGGCGCAGCCCTGCCGCACTTCAACGAAGTGGATGAATGCGCCGGTCTGGATGGCCTCATCACCAACCGCATCTGGAAAGCCCTGGGCCAACCGCCCGAAAACACCCTGCACGATTTGCGCTGGGGCGAACACTACAAAAGCAAAACCGTCAACGATTACGTGTGGGTGTTCCTCATCTCTGGCGCAGCACCACCTGCCCACTTTATCAATGGGTATAAAGGCACCACATCTGAACGCCAGCCCAAAATGTATTTCCCACTCGGTGGCGGCACCTGCAAAGGCATCAGCAAACCCGGTGAAATCGTGTGGAGCCGCATTTATATGCAAAACAACCAACTGCACATGGACATCGGTCGGGGCGGCGTGGTCGAATTGCCCCAAAAAGAAACCGAACGCCGTTGGAAAGCCACCACGCCACCGTGGCCCATCATGCATGCGGTCACTTATGGCATTACCCGCGACCAGATGATGGCTCGGCACAAAGCCAACCACATTCAGGTGGCCTATGCCAAAACCGTCACAGCCGCCAATAAGGCCCTTGCCGTCAAAGTGGCCATGATGCAGGCCCTTGGCGTACAGGTTCACGTTTGCGGCACGAATAACGGACTCATCGATTAACCATTTCAAAAGCAACCACAGATGGACACAGGCCAATCTGTGTCCATCTGTGGTTTCAAAAAAGGTTTTCCCATGCGCGATATCAAAATTGGCGCCGCACAATTTGAAACACGCGACGCCGATAAAATTTACAACCTCAATTGCATAGAGGCCCTCACCCGTCAGGCTGTAGAAAAAGGGGCAGAAATCGTCTCATTTCACGAATGCTGCATATCGGGTTATACCTTCTTGCAAACCCTCTCAAAGTCCAAAATTGCCGCACTTGCAGAACCCGTACCCAATGGCCCCTCGACCAAAAAACTGATCGAACTCTCCAAAAAATACAGGGTGCCCATTCTGGCGGGACTCGTCGAAATCGATCAGGACAAATGTTACAACACCTATGTATGTGTGTCACCCGACGGTTTTGTGGCCAAACATCGAAAACTCCATGCCTTCATCAGCCCATTCATTTCTTCGGGCGATCAATTCACTGTCTTTGACCTGTGTGATTGCACATGCGGCATCCTGATCTGTTACGACAACAACCTGCCGGAAAATGTGCGTTTAACCGCCGTCATGGGTGCTGAAATCATCTTCATGCCACACGTCACATGCGGCCTGCCTTCGGTCATGCCGGGCCGGGGAATCATAGACCGCAAATTGTGGGAAAACAGACACCGCGATCCCGTGCCTTTGCGCCAGGAATTCTTGGGCCCCAAAGGCCGCGGGTGGCTCATGCGGTGGTTGCCCACACGCGCTTATGAAAATGGGGTTTATGCCATTTATACCAACCCCATCGGCATTGACCACGACACCGTCAAAAACGGCAATGCCATGGTCATCGATCCCTTTGGAGAAATCGTCGCAGAATCTCAAGCCCTTGAAGACGATATCATTGTTGGACTTTGCACAGCCGAAAAAATTCCCATCTCTTCAGGCTATCGCTACCTTCGCGCCAGACGGCCCGAACTCTACAGCAAACTGGTCGAACCCCTGCCCCCCAGCATGAAACAGGGCACCCACCCCGGCTGGCAACTGGCCAAACCCAAAAAAGAGTAAACCTGTTTCTGCCAACAGCCGTTTTAACACCTGCCGATTTTCCGCGCCATTCCGTTTCGCAATTCATTCAAAAACGCCTCCATCGCTGACAGGCCATTTGATTGTGAGCATCCACCGAGGAAATTCGCGGAAAATCAGCCTCCCTTGCGCTTGAGGGGCGGCTTTTTGCCAACGACACCATAAATGGTGTCGCTACAATTGATTCACCAATCAGTACGCCAATCTGTAGGGGTGCCATTTATGACACCCCTTGTCGCCGAAGGCATAAACGGATACTTCTGTGTTTCCATAACAAAGCGGCACTGGATTTCTCCAGTGCCGCTTTGTTGCGATGCTTTTTTTACCCGCATGATTACTTTCTTTTTTGCAACAGGCGCAGTTTTTTCGCCTCTGAACGAATGTGATCCATCTCCATTTTCATGGGCACAATGCCTTCCCAATGGGTATAATCGGGCGAATGGTGATAGGCCGCTTTAAACGTTGTTGAATGGTAAAATTTGAACAATCTAAAAAACGCCTGTTCGATCTCCGATGTATTTTCATACAATTGCTGTCCGCTCAGTTCAATAGCATGCCCCACCACAGGGTTTGCCGGGCGATTTTCAGGCATCGGATCCAGCGCCTGTTCGTCATACAGCGATTTGATCAAGGCATAAGATTCGGCAACCAGCGCGTCGGCTTCGCGCTTGATGTCATCGGCCCGCTCCAGACTTTCACGCGCAAACCGATTGGCATGGCAAGGGGCACAGGCATTCAACATCTCTTTGCGACTGGCCTCAAATTCTTCTTTGCTCAACCGCTTCATCGCCAGATGCGGCACAAAATCTTCTTCAAGTGCCGCACCGGTAAAAACAGCCCCCAATCCAATATTGGGCACATGGCCATGTGTGCCATTTGGCATGTGACACGTCACACAACTGGGCGACTTTTCCGGATCGCGATCGCGATAATACAACATGCCATGCACACTGGTTTGATAGGCTTCCATCACCGGGTGATCCGGGCCGCCGTGACACACTCCACAGGCCTCTGGTTCGCGCGCCATGGCCGAACTGAATTCATGCCCTGGATGACATGTATTGCACCCGCCCACACTGCCATCGGCAAACCGAGCGCCAATGCTGTGGCAATTCATACAGCCTTCTTCCTGCATAGCCGGTGATTGTGCCAAAAACCGCGCATCCGACAAAGCCGCCAGTTCGGCATCGGCATGCCCGCTTTGGGCAAAATCCCGAACTTCTTTTTCATGGCATTTGCCACACACACCCGCCGACACCCTGCCTTTTTCGGCAAAAACCTTTTCATGATTGTCGCCATGGCAATCGGCACAACCCACATTCACGTTAAAATGCACACTGGCCCGCCATTGTTTGTCCATGCCCGGATCGAGTTTTCGATGACACCCTTCACACGATTTTTCACCGTGAATTTTCCATAAAAAAACCGGGCGTTCAACCAATCTGCCAATCACAACAGACCCTTTGGGATGCAACATCCAGAAAGCCCCAAGCGCAACGGCCACCACCAGCAAACCAAAACCGATGCCATTCTTCATCACAATTCCCGATCTCCCAGTTGTTTCAACAAATCGCGCGCCTGGGCATTTTCTGGTTCGCGTTGAATCACCCGGCGCAACATGGTTTGAGCGCTGTCTTTGTTGCCCTGCATCACATACAGTTGCCCCATTAAAAAAGCCAGCCCAGGTGCATTTTGATCCAGCATCCAGGCCTGTTGA
>CAXNEV010000013.1:0-19432 GCA_964200925.1 Candidatus Latescibacterota bacterium
TGAGGCGGCGAATGCCGGTTTCTTCGTTGCCTAAAATCAAGAGCCAGGCGCGATCTTGGGCAAGGGATTTGAGGTCGGTTTCGGCGTGTTCAGAAGTGCCCAATATCCAGAGACCTGCTTCTTTTGCGCTGTCGATGGTGCGACTCAGATTGGTTTGCAACGAAAAAGGCACATATTCAACACCACCTGAGGCCACATCATAAGCGGTACCGCTTAAGGGTGCAGAACGGTCGCGGGTGAGGAGAATGCCGCGTACCCCAAAAAAGGCTGCAATGCGAAAAATAGCCCCCACATTTTGAGGGTCTTGAATGGTGTCGAGCGCAAGATAGAGGCCAGGGTGAGATGTTTTGGCAAAAAGATCGTTCAGTTCAACGCCGGGATGATCTTTGACAACGGCTTCGGCTCCTCCTATGCGGCCCGGCGTGGGTTTGCCTTTGCGGTCGCGTTGTTCAGGACGCGGTGGCTGCGCTTGGATCAGACGCACGCCGAGAGTTTCGGCTTTTTGGCGAACGGTTGTCCAGGTGTCACCTGCCTGTTGGGTGGGCAGGCGAATTTCAATGACATCATGCGGGCGTTTTTCGAGTGTGGCGAGAATGCTGTGTGGGTTTTTGAGATATAGGGGCATAAAGTTTTTATTTTGAAATTGTGTTGCTGACAGTGATGAAATCCTCTGTGAGGGCCGACCAGGCGTATTTGGTTTCGATTTCGCGAATGGCAATATCTGTGGCGGTGAGATTGTTGACAGAGTCATGAAATTCTACACCTGTGGTTGCATCGCGAATCAAGATAATGTTATAACCCCGATTGCACATATCGATGACACCATAGTTGCGATTGATGATACACCAGTTGGTGGCAAATCCGGCATAAAAAAGATGTAAAATATGCCGGTCTTTCAAAATATTGTGAAGCTGATTGCCGTCGGTAATGACGGGTTCATTGGGCAATGGTGTTGCGGCCTGCGCGATATCGAGTTCTTGTTGTGAACGTTTGTTGAAAGCATCTAAACGGGGTTCTCGCTGTCGGCCAAAGGGTGCGTATTCATCTGTGCGATAAAGGCTTCGGAAAGTGCGCGGTGGCCACTCGTTCGGGTTTTCGTTTTGGGTGGCCGGCTTCGGAACCACTTCGGGATAACGCCGCTCGGTCACACGAGGGGATGGGCCGTGGATAATTGTAAGCCCGATATTGCGTGCGGCATTGAGGAGTGGCACAATTTTATTTTGTGTGACTTCGCCTGCGCGTTGAAGCCAGGAATCGATGTAGTGGGTGTTCCAGACATCGACCAGAACAAGGGCTGCCTGTGAGATGGGGATGGACAGGTTCTTTTCGACAAAGTGGAAATTTTCTTCGTCACAAGGCACTTCAAGATCGGTATAAACCCGGTAATAACGGCAAGGGATATCCAAATTATGGTTCATTGTAAAAACTTTCTGAAGGGTTTTTTCAGAACGAGAAACAACAGGTTGTGATCAGGCGATTTTAGGTACGGCAACACGCGCTGTGGCATCAACGGAAAGTGCGGCGGCCTGGCCGATTCTGGCATCTCCGCAACAGCCTATGAGGATAAAAGCCTCTTCACGGGAGATACCGAGTTTTTGGCTTAAAAATGTGGTCATGTCCGATGTGGCTATACGAATGGCCTCGCGCAGGTCGGGTGCATGGGCACAACAGATCCATTCCTTTTCGGTTTCAATGCGCGGCCGTTGAATGCTTTTGCCTTTTTGCACAGTCACGGTGACGGTGACTTCGGCTTCGATGTCGCACCCACCTCCCGTGAGTTCCCCATCTCCCATTGAAGCGTGAATGTCGCCAATGGCAAGGAGTGCACCCGGCACTGCAATGGGCAATAAAACGGTACTGCCTTCGCGAATGTCGTTGTGGTCCATGTTGCCACCGTGATTGCCCATGGACAATGTGGGAACATCATCACCTTCGGGTGCCACGCCGATGACGCCGATCATGGGGCGAATGGGAAATTGAATGCGGTCATCGAAGTGTACGGTGTTGCCAATGATACGCGGAATTTTGGCTGCTGCTGGCTTGAGTTTGTCGATGATAACCCCGCCACCGGAGCGAATGCGGCTGTATCCCTGCGGGCCGAGTTTGATGCGGTTGATATAAACGGCCAGCACATTGCCGGGTTCGGCGGTGTGGACATAAACTGGGCCTGTGGCGGGATTGGCGCGATTGGGAGGCGTGAGCCTGGTGAGAGCTTCTTCTATGGAACGTGCGGTATTGTTGGAAGCATCGAGCGTTTGAAAACAAACGGTTTCACCAGGATGGATTTGAAGAACGGGTTTTAAGTTGCGCGAGAAAACATGGTTGATTTGTGTGTTGGATATGATATGCATGGCTGTATTTTGTTCAAAGTTGGTTATGGGTTGATAAATTCCCCTGAAGTTCTCCTTTTAAAAATGGGGAAATGACTGTATGTCAGGGGGCAGATTCAAAGGTATTGACACGCGGTGTTTGCCTAAAAGATTCTTCAGGTATATGTAAAGTTTTGACAACGGGTTCGGTACCTGCACCGTAACCATAAACGAGATGCCCTCCGGTGTATCCTGCTGCGCTGACGAGGGCAACGGTTATAAGTGCGAACAATAAATAAATGTGGCGGATAACACCGACGAATTTTTGTTTAAGTGTGAAATGGGTGCGGCCTATGACAAGTGCGATGGATAAATAGGCTGTGGCTGTACCCAAAGTATTGTGTTGATCCAAATCCTGGGCAATACCGTTGATATGCTGGGCAACTTCGGCGGCATTTTCTCCGGTGAGCGCGGCGATAATACCTGAAAGCGCACCCAGAGAGAATAAAAGATAACCCATTTTTTGAAAAAAGGTGCGTTTGCCTAAAATGCCAATGGCATCGCAGATTGCACCAACGGTGATCAGAGCAATGGGAAAGTGGACAATGAGCGGGTGCAGGTTCAAAAAATGCCCTATTGCGTGACAATGGGTTATCGATGGTGTGTTTTTTGCGAAAAAATCTAATGGAAACCAGACACGAAAGAAAGAGATATTATTACCGACATCCCTGTTGAAAGGATCAAATGGATGGCTGATCGACTGAATATTTTGTTCATGCATTCCCATAATACGGGCACGTTTGTGCAACCGTATGGGCATGCGGTGCCGACACCCAATTTACAACGGCTGGCAGAAGAAGGCGTAATGTTTCGGCGGGCATTTTCAACGGCACCGACGTGTTCGCCGAGTCGCGCGAGTTTTTTAACCGGCATGTATCCCCATTCGTGCGGGATGCTGGGGTTGGCACATCGGGGATTTTCAATGGCCAATTACGATTGGCATGCCGTGCGGGTTTTCAAGGCCAATGGGTATTTTACGGCCACCGCAGGGGTGGAGCACACGGCACCGGATTTGAACACAATTGGATATGACGCGATTTTGTCGGGATTGGATACCAATTATCCCGATCAACCCAAACGGGTGGAACCGGCAGATGCCGTGGTCGATTTTTTGCGGGGAAAGCCCGATCAACCGTTTTTTATCAATCTGGGATTAAATGAAACACATCGCCCGTTTCACAAAGCAGATCCGGAAAAACATCTGGCAGAACGGGCACAATACTGTGTGCCGCCAAAACCGCTGCCCGACACACCTGAAACACGGGCCGATACAGCTGATTTTAAAGCGTCGGCACGGGTGATGGACGATCATTTTGGCAACGTGTTACAGGTTTTAGACGAGACAGGGTTGGCAAAAAATACGCTGGTCTTTTGTTTTGCCGATCACGGATTACAATTTCCGCGCAATATGTGCAATTTGACGGATCACGGCATTGGGGTGTATCTGGTTGTGCGTGGGCCAGGTGGATTTGAGGGAGGCAAAGAAATAAATGCCCTGGTGAGTTTGATGGATTTGTTGCCCACAGCGTATGATGTGGCAGGGATAGGGATGCCGGATCATGTGGCAGGGCGTTCTTTAAAAGCGCTGGTGATTGGCGAGTCGAAGGTGCATCGAGACTGTGTGTTTGCCGAGGTGAGTTATCATGCGGCATACGAACCGATGCGGTGTGTGCGAACCGAACGGTATAAATATATCAAGCGCTATGACGGTCGAGACCGATTGGTGTTGCCCAATGTGGATGATACACCGAGCAAGGCATTTTTATTGGGATTGGATTGGGAAAAACAACCGCGCGATCAGGAGATGTTGTTCGATTTGATGTTTGATCCTGATGAGGCGCACAATATTGTGGATCGGGCGGATAGGATCGATGTGCTGACAGATTTGCGCAGTCGATTGGATGTTTGGATGGCTGAAACACATGATCCGTTATTGCCCGATGGGCATGTGTTTGCACCCAGCGGCAGCCGTGTGAACGATGCCGCTGGCAAATCGCCAAAAGAAGTACCGAATGTGATGTAATCACAAGCTATCGACTGCGCTGGTGGCAAAGGCAGAATCATGGATACTGGCGCGGATTTGTGATAGGGAGTCGATGATGGCTAACCCCGGTTGGGTGTGATGTGGGGTGCTGGTGCCGACCTGTTCGATATTGGAAGATGCGTTATTGGTTGATGGCGTGCGTTCGGTGGCCATAAAGGCAAAAAGCACAACGGCCATGCCAAAGGCGGCTTGATAGACGGGAATGCGCATCGCTGATTTCCTGAATGCTGTAGTTTTCCTGATGGCGCAACAAAAATGTGGTGCGATGACATGGGTCAAGGGTGGCCAGTTCGTTGAATACGGCTTCTTGAAAGGCCTGGTGATCCAAGGCGGTTTCAATGGGGTGGTCATCGTCGTTACAGGTAGAAAGCAGATCTATGTCGGGGGTGTTGATGATGATCTGGCGAACCTCCTGACGGCGGTATTCGTTTTTGCACATGTTGTGTGCCACGGTGAAAATCCAACTGGAAAAGCGGTGTTCTGCACAAAACCGGTCGGGATTTTCGACGATTTTGAGGAAGAGGTCTTGCAAAAAATCCTGGGCTTTTTCCCCATTGCCGCCCAGCATGCGATAAAAATAATACAACAGGCGTTTGCTGTAGCGCTGATATAACACGTCAAAGGCTGCTGTTTCTCCCCGTTGCATGTGTTGCATCAACTGTTCATCGGTGTCGGTGTCGAATTTTTTGAAGAATCGCAACATACCATCCCAATGGTTTCGGGTGTTTTGTGATGGGTTTCTAACCGTATCATACACCTATGTGAAAGAAAGGTTCAGAATTTTTTTCGGTTTTACGTGACAGATTCCCTTTTTTTTATTTACTTGAGGTTATTCCGAGGTTATGGGTGCATGAAAGTGCGTGATTTGAACCCCGTCCGATGTGGTTTGTTTCCTGAGAGGTGTTATGCAGCGAAAATTTGTTCTTCCAACGATTTTTGCGGTGGTGGTAGGTTTGGGCTGGTTGTCGTCTTATTATACGGATTGGTTATGGTTTGAAAGCTTGAATTATCAAAGCGTGTTCTGGCGTACGTTGCAGGCGCGGTTTGCGGCGGCAGCGGTGTTTGGTGTGATGGCTGCGATAGTGATTGGTGTCAATTTGTGGTTTACTGCCAAATTTACGCGCCAGGCACTGCTGATGGGCGGCTCGCCGTTTGAAGGGAGCATTCCGGGTGAGGGGTTGTTAAAATCGGGCGTGGGATACTTTCTGGTTGGTGCTTTGTTGACGCTGGTGATGACCAATGTTGGGGCATCACAATGGCCAACGATGTTGCAATATTTTTATGGGTCTTCATTTGGCACCACAGATCCCATTTTTGGCAAAGACATTGGTTTTTATGTTTTTGATCTGCCTTTTTATCAATTTGTCGTGGGTTTTTTGATCGGCACCGTGGTGGTATCGGCCCTGGCCACAGGGGTCATTTACATTGCTGCCGGCGGCATTCGCATTCAAGAACGCATTCAGTTATTGCCGCGGCCATTGGGGCATTTGTCGGCCCTGGGCGGATTGTTTTTGCTGTTTTCTGCTGTGAACTACCGGTTGAAAATTTATGAGTTGTTGTATTCACAGGGCAATGTGTTTTTTGGCGCTGGTTTTGTGGATGTGAATGTACAAATTTGGGTTTACTGGATATTGATACTCGCTTTTGTGGCAACGGGCATCTGGTTGTTTAAAAATGTGCAAAACCGACAGGTGCGCCCATTGCTGGTTGGGGTGGGCGTGTATCTGGTGGGGGGCATTGGCATTGGCAATATTCCGGGCACCATTGTTCAAAAACTGGCCGTTGACCCCACCGAGTTGCAGCGCGAAGGGCCTTATATTCGGCACAATATTGATGCCACGCGAAAAGCCTATGCGTTAGATCGCATTGATGTGCGGCCTTTTGAAGCTTCGGAAAATTTAACCCGGGCCGATATTGAAGCCAATCCGCTGACCATTCGCAATGTGCGCATTTGGGACGAACGACCCATGATGCAAACGTATCAGCAGGTGCAAGAGATTCGCCCGTATTATGTATTTCCCGGTGTGGATGTGGATCGTTATACTGTTAATGGCGTGTATCAACAGGTGATGTTGTCGGGGCGCGAACTGGATACCAACCGATTGCCTGTGCAGGCGCGCAACTGGGTGAACGAGCGGTTGCAATACACGCATGGATATGGTGTGACCATGAGCCCGGTAACACAGGTGACTTCGGAAGGGTTGCCCATGTTTTTGATTAAGGATATTCCGCCAGTAGCCGAAGCTGCCGAATTGCAGATTACCCGGCCAGAAATTTATTTTGGAGAGCGAACCTATGGCAATGTGGTGGTCAAAACAGGTACAGAAGAATTTGATTATCCCCGGCGCGACGGCAATGCGTTTTCGACCTACCAGGGGGATGGCGGTGTGCCCATTGGCGGATTTTTTACACGGCTGGCATTTACGATTCGGATGATGGACGCCAATTTGTTTTTGAGCACATATATCAAGTCGGATTCGCGCATTATGTTTAACCGGCAAATTGTGCAGCGCGCCCGTGAAATTGCGCCATTCCTGTCTTTTGACTCCGATCCTTATCTCGTGGTTTCCGAAGGGCGTTTGTTCTGGATTTTAGATGCTTATACCACATCGAGCATGTATCCTTATTCTACGCGCACGGGCCGCACGCAGATCAATTATATTCGCAATTCGGTGAAAGTGGCGATTGATGCATATGATGGCAGTTTGACTTTTTATCAGGCCAATGATGAACCCATCATCAAGACCTATGCGGCAATGTTTCCCGGTTTGTTCAAACCGATTCATACCATGCCTGCTGATTTGCGAGCCCATGTGCGATATCCGGTTGATCTGTTTCGCATTCAGGCGGCTATGTATCGGTCGTATCACATGCAGGATGTGCAGGTGTTTTACAATCAGGAAGATTTGTGGGAAATTCCGAACGAGATTTACAGCGGTCAGGCACAGATGATGGAGCCGTATTATATCATTGTGAAATTGCCCGGTGAATTGCGCGAAGAATTTTTATTGATGGTACCGTTTACACCAGCCAAAAAAGACAATATGATTGGCTGGTTGGCTGCGCGGTGTGACGGGGATCGCTATGGCGATTTGCTGGTTTATACCCTGCCTAAAGAAAAGTTGATTTTTGGGCCCATGCAGCTTGAAGCGCGCATTGATCAGCAGCCAGAAATTGCCAGTCAGTTGACCCTTTGGGGGCAATTGGGTTCGGAAGTGATTCGCGGCAATTTATTGGCCATTCCCATTGAGACGTCGTTTTTGTATGTGGAGCCCATTTATTTGCAGGCGCGCCAGGAACAGGAACAACCGCAGCAATTTGGCGGTGAAGGCGGGGGGCAGCAACAGCCGCAACAGGGTGGAACACCACCTCGCAGACAATCACAAAGCACGGCCATTCCTGAATTAAAACAGGTAATTGTGGCTTTTGGCGGGCGTGTGATTATGCGCGATACGTTTGAAGAAGGTTTGAACGAATTGTTTGGTTCGGGGGCAGGTCGGGTGCTGACGCCAAAATCAGAACAAAGCGAAGAGATTATTGCTGTGGGTGCTGTGACAGGAGAAACCATTCGCACGGCCTCAGAATTGGCTTCTGAAGCGGATCAGCAGTATCATCGTGTGCGAGAGTCGTTGCAGAAATGGGATTGGAAAACGGCGGGTGAGGCCATGCATGCTCTGGAAAAAACCATTGGAGAGTTGAAAAAGACACTGGATAAATGACAGCATTCAACACCCTGGAGAATGGATATGATCACTCCCGATGCCGCTTTGCCCGATGATGCGCGTCTTTATGGTTTCAGGCATTATAAAAGTGTTTTTTCGATGCCTGAGTGGGGCAGTTTGGCACAGTGGAAAAAAGAACGGCAGAATATCCGTCAGCACCTGTGGCTTTGTGCTGGGCTGAACGATCAGACAATGGCCTTTCAGGCACGCGGTCGGGTGATTGGCCAATTTGAGCACGAAGGTATTCTCATTGAGAATATCAGCATTGAAACACTGCCGGGGCTTTATGTGCAGGGCAATTTGTATCGGCCTTTAAAATCGAAAAAACGGCTGCCGTTGATTTTGAATCCGCATGGCCACGGTATGAGTTCTCGAACACTTGGAACCCCTATTCGGGCCATGAATCAGGCGTTTTTGGGATTTGCGGCATTTGCTTGGTCTATGACGGGGCATGAAAAAGATACGATGCAATTGGAACACCGAACTCTGTTGAGCGGCAAGGAAAAATTGATTTGCAATGTGCTGGGCTTGAGCATGTTTGGCATTCAGTTGAACAACGCGATCAAGGTTTTGGATTATTTGTGTGATCGAGACGATATCGATGCTCGGCGAATAGGTTGTACTGGCTCATCAGGTGGGGGAACTCAGACGTATTTTCTGGCTGCTGTTGATGACCGAGTGAAAGTATCTGCTCCAGCGGTGATGTTGTCGGGACACTATCAGGGCGGTTGTGTGTGCGAAAATGCCCCGTTACTTCACCTAAAATACAGCACCATCCATTACGCTGCGCTAACGGCACCGCGACCCCTTTTCTTGACGGGATGTACGGGCGACTGGACACATCACCTTGTCGAAAGAGAATGTGCCAGTTTGCGCGAATTGTACAGGCTTTATGGCAAAGAAGGGGCGATTGAGTGTTTTTATCAGGATGAAAATCACAATTACAATCAGGCTTCCCGAGAGCCTGTGTATGCATGGATGAAACGGTGGTTGATGGATGATTCTTTTGTTGAAGAACGCATACCCGAACTGGACAAGCCCATTCCTGCACAGGAAAAATTGTTCGTTTTCAATACGCCCATTCCGCCCTATCAAAATGCTATTATGTCACCCAAAGAGCTGATTGATATGTGGACGGGTTTACACACCAAACCGGATAAGGCAAACAATGCAGCCGATGCGTTTGGTTTGTCAGTGCCAAATGCCGATGACCTTTTGATTCGCGTGATGACCCCGCGTTATGCGTATCGATCCAAAGATCTGAGTCAGAATCGCATCGATTATGGCCGGTTTTCCGAAGACAGTTATCTCACCTGTCGGTTTGTTCTGCCAGATCGCGGCAAGCGCTGTTTTTTAATTGTTCGGAATTGGAAGGATGAAGCCGCGTGGCGCCGGTTTGTCAATCGCCCGCCAAAGTTTTTTCAGCAACTCATTGAAAACGGATACGGTGTTATGCTGCCGTTGATTTTTGGTCAGCACAATCCACAATCGGTGGCTGAATATCGAGACCACATTGAACAGAGTTATTTGTTTACATCATACAATAAGACGTTGCATATGCATCAGGCCGATGATTTGGTGACCACGGCCAAATTGACCGAAACGGAGTTTGGGGTTTTGCATTCAAATCTGGCGATTGTGGCAGATCGCGGTATGGCGTTGATGTCGTTTGTTGCCTGGGCATTTTTGTGTTCACAAACCAAAGTTGGCTCATTTGCTGGTGATTTTCGAGGGTTGGATTTAACCGATGCGGCAACCTGGGGCAAACACGCTTATTTTCCGCTGGCGCTTCGATCTGGCGGAATAAAAGATTTTGCCCGTTTGTGCAGTGGGCGGAAGGCATTTTTGAGCGGTGTTTCGGCAGGTAATCGGGGTTTGTTCCCGCGTGTGTTTAAACTTGTAGAACAACCAGTAGATTTGTCTGGTCTTATCAAAGGCGTCGAAATGCTTTAAAGACGATAGGGGATTCTCTTTCATGTCAAATTGTAAATGGCATTGTAAAATTGTAGCGTTTTGATATTGAGGAATTTTCGATCGTAATGGTCAAAAAAGGGATCGATCCATTCTGCCCCCAGGTTGCGGCGAATGCTGTATTGGGCAGAAACAAAATCGCGGTGCCGATCGCCAATGCCAGCAGAACCCCAGTCGATGAATCCTGACAGGGCATTGTTGTCAATCATGACATTTGGCAAACAATAGTCTCCGTGGGTAAAAACGAGGTCTTCACCGTCGGGTTTCAGGGCGTGAATTTCGGTTAGCGCTTGTTCGGGTGTGCGGGGGTCTTTGCGTTCGGCAAGGGTTTGGGCTGTGATGTGGCCAGAAGTGACATTTTGGTGAGCCGTTTTGAGGAGGCTTTGAGCTGTAAAAACGGGAAGTGGACAATTGGCAATTGAGATGTTGTGAATGGTGCGCAACCCTTCGGCCAGAATCTGGACGAGGGGTTTTTTTTCAGTTGATAGGGCATGGGATTCGGAGCTGAGACCGGGGATACTTGTGGTGAGCAGGTATTCGGTGGTTTGAACTTTGCAATAGGCAACAACATGCGGAACGGGCAATTTGGCGAGAAGCCAATTCATGGCATTTTTTTCGTTGATGAGCGGTGCATCGGTTGTGCTGTGGCTGATTTTGAGAAACAAATCGGGTTTGCTCAGTTTTTGATACCGATAGACTTCTGATTGAGAAGCCGTGCGGAAATTTTCGCCAGAAGTGTGATATCCTTCAAGGTGTGCTTGAATGAGGGATGGATGCGTCATGGCATTTGATGGAACCGTTCGAGGCGATAGGGTTCTAAAAAATCGATCGCTGTGTGATCGAGTATTTCTATGGCGACACTTTCACCTACCAGTGGGGCCAATGTGACGCCGCTGTGCATGACGGCAAGATAAAGATTGGGAATCTGGCGGGTAAACCCGATGATTGGATGGCCGTCGTTGGGAATGGGGCGGCGACCGCGTCGCACTTCTTGAATGGGCACCCCTTCCAGTGCAGGTATATAACGCACAACCGCGTTTTGTACGCGCTGAATTTCTTCGGGAGTGTTGCCCAGAGAATCGCCGTCAAAAACCGCGCCGTGTGCCCCGCCGTGCATCATCACCGATCCATTGGGCAGTTGCCGAATGTTGGTCTGAATGTCGGCATCGCGCGGGGTGTGAAGGACGGCAATATTTTGAAAAATGGGAGGGATAGGTTCGGTAATCAAGGTGGCCCCAAAGGTATGGTGTGTGGGCACCTCTACACCTGCTTTTTGAGCAAGGGCAGATGTATCGGCTCCTGTGGCGATCACAACGGTTTGACAGGGAATTTTGCCTTTGTCGGTGATAACGGTTGTGATGTTAGTAGGCGATCTGGAAAAACCTTCAACACGCGTGTGGCTCAAAATTTGGCCGCCAAATGCCTGAAATTGGGACAGACAGGCCTGAACGACTGCTTCTGTATCGGCATGACCGTCGATGTCGGTATAAGAGGCCGCTGTCACAGAACCGGGGGTCATGCGCGGTTCCAGCTTTTGCAGAGCGAGGGCATCTATCAAACGAATGGGATATCCCCATGTTTGCAGAATTTGAACGCGTTCTGCAATTTCCTGGGCTCCGGCATAGGTCGCTGCCCAGCGCAATTCACCTCCCCAGGTGGCGCTTTTTTCGATTCCCAAACGTTGTACAAATCGGGGCCAGATGTCTAAAGACCGGCGGTTGAGCATGTGATAATGCTGCGGATTTTTATCTCGGGCATTCATCCATGCAAATGAAACGGATGTGGTGCTCTGGCCGGGTTTGCCTGCATCGATCAGGGTAGTGGTGATATTGCGCCGTGATAGGTGATAGGCGATAGACACACCCAAAATGCCTGCACCAATGACAACGATGGGTGATGTGTTCATGGCGTTTGGGTTCCTCTTATGTGTATTTTTTTTACAGACAAAATGGGATGGTCCAAAATGAGTATGGGGATAAATCCCCACGCTATGCATAAAAAGCCCCTTTGGGACTACCCCACCTTGTAACCGTTTCCCGTCATATTTGGATCACACCCCAAATTGCAACTTTAAATGGGCTGCTTCAAAAAATTTCTGCTTGACTTAGTTCTGTTATATGAAGATCGTTATCCATTGTTTTTTACGGATTGTGATGGATCACCTGTAAATTTATGTTGATTGGTTTGACCTGGCAATGTGTTGATAGGAAAAAAACATGCTTTCACACCATGATGTTACCATTTTTTTGCTCTCTGTGAGTGTATTGCTGTTTTGTGCCAGAGGGCTGGGCGAATTGGCCAAACGCTATCATCAACCTGCTGTTATGGGTGAAATTATCGCAGGCATTTTGCTTGGCCCAACGGTGCTGGGTGCGATTGCTCCTTCATATCATCTGTTTCTTTTTCCCGAAACAGGAAATTTGAAAATTGTGTTAGAAGGCTTAACCACACTGGCCATTGTGCTGTTTTTGCTGGTTGCCGGCATGGAAGTCGATTTGTCGTCGATGTGGCGTCAGGGCAAGCCCGCTGTGATAATTGGGGTGTCGGGCATTGTTTTTCCCTTTGTTCTGGGATTTTCCTCGGCCTGGTTTATACCGCAGGCGCTCGGCATTCACGCAGAGGCAGATCCGTTCATTTTTGCACTTTTTTTTGCCACAGCACTTTCCATTACAGCCTTGCCGGTCATTGCAAAAATTTTGATGGATCTCAATTTGTATCGTTCCGACATTGGCATGGTGGTGATTGCTGCTGCTGTGTTCAACGATTTGATTGGCTGGCTCATTTTTGCCGTTATTCTGGGAATGATGGGCAAATCTTCGGGACTGCCCCTGCCCATTGAATATACGATTGGGCTAACCCTGTGTTTTGCCGGGTTGATTCTCACACTTGGCAAATGGATGATGGATCGGTCTCTGCCCTGGGTTCAGGCCCATACCAGTTGGCCAGGAGGGGTGCTGGGATTTGCCGTAACCCTTGCGCTATTGTGTGCTGCCTTTACTGAATGGATTGGCATTCACGCCATTTTTGGGGCTTTTTTATTTGGCATTGCGCTGGGAGAGTCTCCACACCTACATGAGCGCACACGCGCCACATTGGATCAGTTTATTTCGTTTATTTTTGCACCGCTGTTTTTTGCCAGCATTGGGTTACACGTCAATTTTTTGCTTCATTTTGATCTGCTGTTGATCCTTGTTGTGTTGCTGATTGCAACAGCAGCCAAAGTGCTGGGTTGTTTTTTGGGGGGGCGCTGGAGTGGTTTCTCTTCTCGCGAAGCCTGGGCGCTGGGTTTTGGTATGAACGCACGAGGGGCTATGGAAATTATTCTGGGACTTCTGGCACTTCGGGCCGATATCATTGACCAGCGCATGTTTGTTGCTCTGGTGATCATGGCTTTGGTGACATCGATGACCAGTGGCACTTTCATGCAGCGGTTGCTTGGGCTTCAGAAGAAGCAGGTGATTCGATTTATCGATTTTCTGTCGCCAAAGGTTTTTCAAAATTCGCTTCAAACTTCCGAGCGCGAGCAAACCATTCAGGAACTGGTGGGTCTTATTTGCAAAGAGACAGAACTGGATGCCCAAACAATTGGCAACAAGGTTTGGATTCGGGAGCAGATGATGCCTACCAGCTTGCCCCAAGGTGTGGCTGTGCCTCATGCACAAATTGCCGGTTTACAAAAGCCAATGGTTGCCGTTGGCCTGTCCCAGATGGGCGTGGATTTTGATGCAGAAGATGGCGAGCCTGCCCGGTTGATCATTCTCATTTTGACTCCGGAAGAAGATCACAATGCACAACTGGAAATTCTCTCTGATATTGGCCGAACATTCCAAAAGCCAAAATCTGTTGAGCAGGTTCTCAAAGCGAACACATACACAGAATTTCTCGCTTTGCTCAGAACGCACGATTTTTCATAATCTCAATATATGCAAAAAATACTCTATCGATTATTTCCTTTTTTGAACTGGATCGGCGAATTGCGCAAATTCCACATCCTGCGCGCCGATCTCATGGCCGGGGTCACGGTGGCCATGATTTTGATTCCACAGTCTATGGCCAATGCACAATTGGCCGCGTTGCCACCGTATTATGGTTTGTATGCTGCTTTTTTGCCGCCTGTAGTTGCGGCACTGTTTGGATCTTCGCGGCAACTTTCTACCGGGTCGGTGGCACTGGTATCGCTGATGGCCGCTGCAGCTTTGCAACCCATCATTGCCAATCATCCGGAAGATTATATCGCCTATACCATTTTGTTGTCGTTGATGGTGGGTGTGATTCAACTGGCAATGGGTGTGTTTCGTTTGGGGGCGCTGGTCAATTTTTTGTCGCAGCCTGTCGTGCTGGGGTTTACCAATGCCGGGGCCATTATTATTGGAACATCGCAAATTGATATGCTTTTTGGTGTGCAAACAATCCATGGCGGACTCCATTATTTGCGGGTATGGCATACACTGGTTGCATCGATTACCCAAACGCATTTGCCTACATTGGGCATGGCTATTCTGGCTTTTGCCATCATGGGGGGCTTGCGCTGGTTTATGCCAAGATTGCCGGGCATTTTAATTGCAGTGGTGGTGACAACGGGTTTGTCATGGGGGGTGGATTTTGAATCGCAATTGGGTGGCCATGTGGTGGGCTCCATTCCAAAAGGCATTCCAGCTTTTTCAGTGCCTGACATCGATTTTGATGTGATGCGTTCGTTGTTGTCGGCTGCTGTGACCATTGCATTGATTGGGTTTGTGGGAACCATTTCCATTGCCAAATCCATTGCCACACAGACTCGCCAGCGCATTGAAGCCAATCAGGAGTTGATTGGTCAGGGGTTAAGCAATCTGGTGGGCAGTTTCTTCTTGAGCCATCCGGTGTCGGGTTCTTTTGCACGGTCTGCTGTCAATTTGCGAGCAGGCGCACAAACCGGGTTTTCTTCGGTGGTGGCAGTGAGCATTGTGGTGGTGATTTTGCTGTGGGTAACGCCGTTGCTTTACCATTTGCCGTTGTCCACATTGGCGGCCATTATTATGATGTCGGTATTTGGGCTGGTGCAGATCAAACCCATTCGGCGCATGTGGCGTGTACACCAGCACGATGGGCTTGTGGCTGTGGTGTCTTTTGTTTTGACGTTAATTTCGGCCCCGCATCTGGATGTGGGCATTGTGATTGGTGCCGGTTTGTCGCTCATTTTGTATTTGTATCATACTATGAGACCGCGTGTGGCGATTTTGTCGCGCCATCCCGATGGGGCATTGCGCGATGCTCCTACACATAAATTGGAAACATGTGAAGTCATCGCGATGTTGCGATTTGACGGGTCGCTCTATTTTGGCAGTGCACGGGCGTTTGAAGATATGATTTTGGAACGCGTAGCCCAAAATCCTCAGTTGCGTTATGTCATTGTGGATGCCGAAGGGATTAATCAAATTGATGCAACGGGCGAAGCTGTGTTGATCGATGTGGTGGATCGGTTGAAAGAGGCAAAAATCGAGGTGTTGTTTGCGCGCATGAAGATGCAGATTTTAGAAGTGCTGGAACGCACGGGAAGCCGCGATCAAATTGGACGGGATCGTTTTTTTTCGACGCCCGAACAGGCCTTAAATATGGTTTGGCACCGCGTAGAAGATGGCAATTTGTGTGTGCGGTCTTGCCCTGGCGAATGTCCTCTTTATCGGGCAAAACCCAAAGGGGCGATATTTTACAATGTGTAATTTATGGCAATCCTTGCCGGTCAAGTTCATTGTGTACCAGAACAATGCAATGTGAAGCAAAAAGCATTTTGGGGCCCACGCTGATCGGCGTGGCTCCCAGGCGTTGTAAATATTTATCGGTTTTTTTGGGCATGGCCAAATGATCCGTAAAAACAAAGGTGGCATTTTGGGGAAAGGACAGGGTGCGCACATCGGTCCCTTTTTTCTGTAGATAATAAAGCGGACCTGTTTCGATTTTTTCTTTAATGAGGGTTTCAAAGGCTTTTTTGGCCACAAAAAGGCCGCTGTCAACCTGTCGCTCTTCACCCAACAACAAACCTCTGCCAGTTTCTAAAACACGTTGTAAGACACGGGCCAGTGCGCGTTCGTCAAAACCGCCGAGATAGGGCAGCGCATCACTTTCAAATCGCACGGTTTTTGGCGGATCGGCAGGACCGTCAAAAACGATGTGCAGGGTTGTTTCTGATCGTATGTTTTTGGAATAAAAAAGCGCATTGGCAATGCAGTGCATCACAATTTCCAAACGACCGGCACTGCTGAGATCTTCAATTGAAAAATTGGCTGTGCTGGGGCCTTTGCGGGCCCGAAGAATAAATGCTCTCATAAAAGTGGTTGTTCCTGCAAATAGGGAAAAAGGAGTTTGACATGGTATGGAAATCGGGCATGATCGGCTGTTGGGTTTTGATGTTTGTTTGGACGGGATTTGCCGAAGCAGAAGACAACAAGGTTTCAACGGGTGATCTCAAAACTGATGAAATGATGGTGAAGGTGCAGGAACAATTAAAAGAGATACAGTCCTGTTCGGCCACATTGTCAACGGTTTTTAAAATGATGGGAGAAGTGGTTGAAGATGACGTGGATGCGGTTTATCAATTGCCCGATCGCATTTGTCTGAGTTCTGTGGTTGAAGGAAAGCCTGTGCCGATTATGGTGGTTGAAGGCGGTGTGTTGTGGATTTACGATCCTGTTGAACAACTGGTGACGCGGTTTAACCGGGTGCGCATTTTTCGCGAAACAAAAAAAGAAGTGGATGCTTATGTGCCCGATCCATTGCGTCCGTTTCGCGGGTTGCAGTGGAAAACCATTCGGCATGTGGGCGAAGAGAAACAAGGGGAAACCATTTTTCAAATTTTTGAAGCCACCCCTGAGGCCAATTTGCTCAGCGTTCAATTGCCTGTTACACCAGCAAAAGTAAAGTTGTGGTTTCACGCACAAAATGGTTTGCTACATGTTGTGAAGATGTTTGATCAAGCGGGAAACGAAATTGTGGTGCGTCGGTTTGACCGCGTCCAATTAAATCCCAAAGTAAATGCCCGATTATTTGAATTTGTGATTCCAGCCGGTGTTCAAGTCATAGATGCAACGGATGATACGGTGGATCTGTTAAAACAGACCGATGGACATTGACCCTTTGCCTGAACCCAAAACCAAAAAAAGCCGGACAGACTGACGGGTTACTGAAGAATGAACTGGACCAGATACACTTCTTTAATGGGTGGCAACGTTTCTGGATCGGTTTCGCCTTCGGTTTGTGGTGCGGCTTTGTCTTCGGTCCATCCCAACAAGCGGTTGAATTCCGTTTTGATTTCGTTTCGGGCTTCTTCTCTAAATTCGGATGTTTGAAGTTCTTCAACCGTAAAGTCGCTAAAAATATCAATAATGATGTTTTTGGCCTGAGGGAGTAACCAGGGTTTGCCTATCAATTCGCTGTTCATGTCGCGGTTGAAGGTGAAGTCAACTTTCACCTGAAGATAATAACGCCCATTGCTGTCCAATGGGTTGATCACCATGGCGGGCAACATGTCAAAAACCAATTCTTTGTCGGCGGTTTCAGGGGCTTCCCATTGGGGCAATTGGGTTGTTTTTTCTTCTGTTGTTTCCGAAGGGGTGCGAAAAAAGAAGTACCAAACACCACCGCCAATCAAGACAATGGCGACTACCATGGTGATTACAATGGCAACAATATTGTAATCACCACCATCTTCTTCGTCTAAAAGTTCTTCATTGTCGGCCATAAGGGAGGCTCCGGCAGAATCATCCGATACTTTGGCGGAAGATACAAATACGACGGGCCATAGACGATGGTCTATCGTCGCTGGGGTGTTCCGCCCAAATCTCTGAAGATTCTACAAAATCTTTTGTGACGGGTGTTTGTGTTGTATGGACTCTAAGTGATTTTGACCCCTGTGTCAAGAGGTGTTGCAAGGCATGTTTTCTCAAGAACAAATTGCTCAAATTCAAAAAGCCATTAACCGGGATCGGTTGATTGATACGGCTGTTGCGCTTATTAATGTGCCCAGCCCAACTTGTGATGCCGGGCGGGTTGCCAACCGTCTGGCCGATATTTTGACAACCGATGGTTTTGTGGTAGAACGGCCCAGTGCCAACTGGCCCAGTGCACCGGCTGTGGTGGTGCGTCTATCATCGGGAAAACCGGGGCGAACGCTTCAACTGGATGGCCATCTGGATACGGTGCATTTGCCTTTTGTGCCTGCAAGTGTAAAGGATGGCATTTTGCGCGGTTCCGGGGCATCGGATATGAAAGGGGGCGTGGCCGCCTGTATTGAGGTGTTGCGGGTTTTGCGCGAAACAGGTGCTCTGTTGCATGGGTCTGTTTTGTTTACCGCTCACGATCATCACGAAGGTCCCTGGGGCGACAAGCGTCAGGTGGTGGGGCTGATTGAGGCTGGGTATGTGGGCGATGCGGTTTTGTTTCCCGAATATTTGTCGGATCGCTTGCCGTTGGCCGGGCGCGGCATGGCCATTTTTGAGGTGACGGTGACACGTGATGGCACACCCGTTCACGAAGTGTTGTGCGAAAAAAACTTGCCCGATGTGCTGGGTACAGGGGTTGAAGTGGTAAGCCGTTTAAAGGTGCTGGGAAAACAGTTGTCGGCAGTTTCAAAACCGTATGCAGGTCACGATTCGGTTTTTGTGGGGCAGTTTCACGCCGGAGAAATTTATAATCAGGTGACCAATGTGTGCCGTTTGCACGGCACACGACGATGGGTGATTCCAGGACAAACGCACGATGTGCAGGCCGAATTTGAATCGCTCATGCAAACTGTTGCCAAAGAGAGCAGTACTCAAATTAAAACACAGTTTGATGTTCAGGGCGATGCGTTTTCTGTGGCAGAAGACGACCCGGTTGTGATGGCATTTCAGATGGCTCATCAGACGATTACCGGGCAAGTGTTGCCCTTTGGCGACAAACCCTTTGTGGATGATGGCAATGGTTATGCCGCACTGGCCCATGTGCCCGTTTTAACACACGGTCCCAATGCCCGTGGTGCGCACACAACGGATGAATGGGTGCCGGTGGACGAACTGGTGCGCGTGGCGCAGGTTTATGCGCTTACAGCTTTGGCATTTTGTCGTTCATCGTCTGCATCCATTTGAATAACTGAATAAGAAGGAATTTCAGTGTAAGTTCCTGAGCAAAAATAATTGGAAATATCAGCCATTCGCAAAAGTCGCTATGGGCTGAAAATCACCTTTAAAAAAGGGGATGATGACTGTTGACATGTGAGGATTTGATTTCAAAATTCACAATTTTTTATGTTTGAATGCTTATCTTCATATCTCTTGAGTCGTTCAATAATGAACGCATTGGCTACAGTCTCTTCT